>NZ_JBFAQY010000028.1:0-134977 GCF_040678965.1 Streptosporangium sp. NPDC049248 | reverse complement strand
TGCCCGACCACCGCATCCGGAACAATCCCCCACGACCGCCACAACCGCGCCAAAGACACCATCACCGCGAACAACACCGGCTGCACCACCTCAGCACCCGCCAACGCCGGCGCCCCCACACCACCCCGCAACACCTGCACCACCGACCAACCGGTATGCGCACTCAGCGCCCGGTCACACTCATCCAGCGCGTCGCGGAACACCTCGAAGGCGTCATACAACTGCAAACCCATACCGGCCTGCTGCGAACCCTGACCGGGAAAGACGAACACCGTCCTGCCCGGCCCCTGCGCACTCACCCGCCCATACACCACACCCGGATGAGCACCCCCCTCGGCAACAGCCTCCAGCGCCCCACCCGACACCACACCACCGGCCACCGAACCCGTCACCGAGCCCGCCGGGTCCACGATCACCGCCCGGTGCGCGAAATGCGTCCGCCCGACCGCCAGCCCATGCGCCACGGCCACCACATCCACATCCACATCCGGACGATCGGCCAGATACCCGCCCAACCGCCGCGCCTGCTCCCGCAACACCTCCTCACTGCGCCCCGAAAGCGGCCACACCACCAACGACGACCCAGCGGAAACCCCACCGGCACCACCGGAACCAAGACCATCGACGACCGGCGACCCCTCCGAGACGACCGGCGGCTCCTCCAAGATGAGATGAGCGTTCGTCCCACTGATACCGAACGACGACACCCCCGCACGCCTGGGCCGCCCACCCCCCGGCCACACCCGCGCCTCGGCCAGCAGCGACACCGCCCCCTCGGACCAGTCCACATGCGGACTCGGCTCATCCACATGCAACGTCCTCGGCAACACCCCCCGCTCCATCGCCATCACCATCTTGATCACACCGCCCACGCCGGCGGCGGCCATGGTGTGACCGATGTTGGACTTCAGCGACCCCAGCCACAACGGCCGATCAGCCGGCCGGTCCTGCCCATAGGTGGCGAGGATCGCCTGCGCCTCGATCGGATCACCCAACCTGGTCCCGGTCCCGTGCGCCTCCACCGCGTCCACCTCCGCGGCGGCCAGCCCCGCCTCCGCCAGAGCGGCACGAATGACACGCTGCTGCGAAGGACCGTTGGGAGCAGTCAGGCCGTTGGAAGCCCCGTCCTGGTTCACCGCCGTCCCCCGGATCACCGCCAGCACCGGGTGACCCAGACGACGGGCGTCGGACAACCTCTCCAGCAGCAGCATCCCGGCGCCCTCGCCCCAGCCGGTCCCATCGGCCGCCGCGGCGAACGACTTACACCGCCCATCGGGTGCCAGCCCCCGCTGTCGCGCGAACTCCACGTACATCCCCGGGGTCGCCATGACCGTGACGCCGCCGGCCAGCGCCAGCTCGCACTCATCCCGGCGCAACGCCTGAACGGCCAGATGGATCGCCACCAGCGAGGAGGAACACGCGGTGTCCACCGTGATCGCCGGCCCCTCCAAGCCCAGCGTGTACGCGATGCGGCCGGACGCCACACTGAGGGTGCTCCCGGTCAGCAGGTAGCCGTCGTGGCCTGCGGTCGGCTCGTGCAGGCGGGGGCCGTACTCGGAGGTCAGGGCTCCGACGAACACCCCCGTCGCGGTGCCGCGCAGGCCGGCCGGGTCGATGCCCGCGTGTTCGAGCGTCTCCCAGGCGACCTCCAGCAGCAGCCGCTGCTGCGGATCCATCCCCAGTGCCTCACGGGGCGAGATGCCGAAGAACTCCGCGTCGAATCCGTCCGCGTCGTGCAGGAACCCTCCCTCTCGCACGTACGTGGTTCCGGCGTGATCAGGATCCGGATGGAACAGGGCGTCGAGGTCCCACTCCCGGTTGACGGGAAACGCCCCGAGCGCGTCCACCCCGTCCGCGACCAACCGCCCCAGATCCCGCGCCGAGCGCACCCCGCCCGGGTAACGGCAACCGATGCCCACGATGGCGATCGGTTCGCGTGCCCGGTCGGCCGAACGCTGACCGGCCTGCTTCAGCCGCTGGATCTCTTTCAGAGAGCGGCGCAGCGCCTCGACGAGTTCTTCGCCGGATGCCTTCATCTCAACTCTCCGATCCACCCGGCCACGAGGAATAGTCGTGGGCCAGTTCTAGAAGGTCGCGGGGGTCCATGGTGTCGATGTCGTCGGTGCTCGGAATTCGCACGGTGTCGTGTGCCGGTGAACCGTTGGCGAGGGCCAGCAACTGCTCCATCAGTCCGGTTTCACGTAGCTTCCACAGCGGAATGGCGGCGAGCGCGGCGCGTACGGCGCTCTCCTCCGGGTCGGCCTCGGCGGTGGGCCCGGCGACCGTGGCGTGCAGGTGGAGCGCGACCGCCTCCGGAGTCGGGTGGTCGAAGATGAGGCTGGAAGGGAGGCGCAGGCCGGTGGCGGTGTTGAGGCGGTTGCGAAGTTCGACCGCGGACAGGGAGTCGAAGCCGACCTCCTTGAACGCGCGGCGGACGTCGACGCCGGCGGAGTCGGCGTGCCCGAGGGTGGCGGCCACGTGACCGCGGACCATGTCGAGCAACAGGCCGCGCTGGGCGACCTCGGTCAGCCCGGCGAGCTGTTCGGCGAGCGAGACGGTGCCTGACGGAGCGGCGGCACCGGCGGTGCGCCTGGCCGGTGTGCGGACCAGCCCCCGCAGCAGCGGCGGCACGGTCCCCTCACGGGCCGCGGCGACCAGCGCCGCCCCGTCGAACTCCGTGAGCAGCAGGAACGGATCTCCGGTCGACAACGCCCTGTCGAACAGGGCGAGCCCGGACTCGGCGGTGAGGGGTTTGAGGCCCGAGCGGGTCATCCGCCGCAGGTCGGTGGCGGTGAGGCCCCCTGTCATGCCGCTGCTCTGTTCCCACAGTCCCCAGGCGAGGGAGAGGCCGGGCAGGCCACGGGTGTGGCGGTGCCGGGCCAGGGCGTCGAGGTAGGCGTTGGCGGCGGCGTAGTTGGCCTGCCCGGGACCGCCCAGCGTACCGAGGGCCGAGGAGAACATGACGAACGCGGTCAGGTCCTGATCGCGGGTGAGCTCGTGCAGGGTCCAGGCCGCCTGCGCCTTCGGGCGCCACACCTCCTGAAACCGCTCCGAGGTCAGGGAGCCGATGACGCCGTCGCGCAACACGCCCGCGGCGTGGACCACCATGGTCAGTTCGCGTCCGGCGAGCAGGCCGGCCAGGGCGTCGCGGTCGCCGATGTCGCATGCGACGATCTCCACCCGCGCGCCGAGTGCGCCGAGTTCCGCCGCCAGTTCCGAGGCCCCTTCGGCATCCGGTCCGCGCCGGCTGGTCAGCAGGAGCCTGCGGGCGCCGTGTCGGCGGACGAGGTGCCGGGCCACGAACGAGCCCAGCGTCCCGGTTCCACCGGTGATCAGAACCGTGCCCTCCGGGTCGAACGGCGCGGGCACGGTGAGCACGATCTTCCCGACATGACGGGCCTGGCTCATGAACCGGAAGGCCCGCGGAGCCTGCCGGATGTCCCAGCAGGTCACCGGCAACGGCTGGAGCACTCCCCGCTCGAACAGCCCGACCAGTTCCACGAGCATCCGCTGAACATGATCGGGTTCCAGTCGCAACAGGTCGAACGCCTGGTAGACGACGCCGGGATGGGCCTTGGCGATCTCATCGGGGTCGCGTAGGTCGGTCTTGCCCATCTCGATGAAACTGCCCCCGCGGGGCAGTAGGTCGAGGGAGGCGTCGACGAACTCCCGCGCCAGTGAGTTCAGTACCACATCCACACCGCGCCCCCCGGTGGCTCGCAGGAAACGCCGGGCGAAGGCCAGGTCCCGGGTGGAGGCGATCCGCCCGTCGTCCACCCCGAGGCCGCGCAGGACGTCCCGCTTGCCGTCGCTCGCGGTCGCGTAGACCTCCGCACCCAGATGCCGGGCCAGCTGAATCGCCGCCATGCCCACACCGCCGGCTCCCGCGTGAACCAGGAGCGATTCCCCCGGTTTCAGTCCGGCCAGGTCCACAAGCCCGTGGAACGCGGTCAGGAACACCACCGGCACCCCGGCCGCCCGCGCGAACGACCAGTCTCCCGGTATCCGGGCGACCAGGCGCCGATCCGTCACCGTCAACGGCCCGGCGCCGTTCGGGAACAACCCCATCACCCGGTCGCCCGGACGCACTCCGGTGACCTCCGCGCCGACCTCGACAACGACTCCGGCCCCCTCCCGGAGCACCCTGCGGTCGGCCAGCATGTCCAGCGCGATGAGCACGTCCCGGAAGTTCAGCCCGGCCGCCCGCAGCGCGACACGGACCTGCCCGGGCTCCAGCCCACCGACCGACTCCGGGCAGTCGACCAACGCCAGGGCGTCCAGTCCGCCCTGCTCGGTCACCTCCAGCCGCCAGCCGCTCCGCCCCGGCGGCACCAGCGCACCCCTCCGCGCCGGATACGGGACCACCCGTGCCGCCAGCAGCCGCCCCTCACGAACCGCGAGCTGGGACTCGCCTCCCGTCGACGCGGTCCCGATCGCACCCGCCAGCGCGGCGTCCGACGCCTGACGCCCGTCCACGTCGATCAGCGCCAGCCGCTGCGGGTTCTCGGTCTGCGCGGTACGGACCAGCCCCCACACCGCGGCCGGCACGTCGCCGACACTCTCGCCGTCAAGCGCCGCGACCGCACCGCGTGTCACGACCACCAGCCGCGACCCGTCGAACCGCTCGTCGGCGAGCCAGCCCCGCACCAGGCTCAGCACGTTTTCGACACGGCCGGCGGCCGCGGTGGCGCTCTCCCAGTCCTTGCCCGCGTCCACCACGGCGACCACCACGCCAGGTCCGGCGGGAACCGGGTGGTCGTCGAGCCACGCGCGCAGCTGATCCAGACCGGCGAACCGTCGACCGGGCGGAAGGCCGGCGAGCGGCTCCGTCCCCGGGCGGTCCTGCCCGTCGGCGCCGAGCCGTACCACCCAGGTCGAGGTGGTGTTCAGCGGCGTCTCGACCGCGTCGACCGGCGTCCAGTCGAGCAGGTGCGTCCCCTCATGCCACTCACCGGCAACGGGACGGTCGAGAAGGTCCAGCTGCTCCGCGCGCACGGGCCGGAGCGTGAGCTCCTCCACCAGCGCGACCGGCGCCCCACCGGGGTCGGCGCAGACCAGGCCGACGGCATCGGCGGACGTAGGGGACACCCGGACGCGCAACGTCCGCGCCCCGGTGGCGAACAGGCGCACCCCGCTCCAGGAGAACGGCAGTCGTACGGCGTCGGCACCCGCGTCGGCCACCAGGATCGTCTGCAGGGCCGCGTCCAGCAGCGCCGGGTGAATTCCGTAACCGTCGTCGGCCACCGGCTCGGGCAGCCGCACCTCGGCGAAGGTCTCCTCGCCCCGCCGCCAGACCGCGTGCACCCCCTGAAAAGCCGGCCCGTACCCGTATCCCCGCTCGGCCAGCCGCTCGTACGCTCCGTCGAGCGCCATCGCCGTCGCACCCGCGGGCGGCCACACCGCCAGGTGCTCCCCCTCTCCGGCGATCAGGGGTGCCAGCACTCCGGAGGCGTTCCGCGTCCACCGGTCCCCGTCCGCCGAGGCCCCGCCCCGGCGGGAATGGATCGTGAACGAGCGCCGCCCCTCATCGCCGGGTCCGGCGATGAGGAGTTGGACGGACACCTGCCCGCCCTCATCCGGCACCGCCAGCGGCGCCTCCAGTGTCAGCTCCTCGATCCCCCCGCAGTCCAGACGGTCCGCCGCGTGCAGCGCCAGTTCCGCGAACGCGGCACCCGGCAGCAGCACCCGGCCCAGCACCGCGTGATCGGCCAGCCACGGATGCGCGCTTCGCGACAACGAACCGGTGAAGACGACACCGGTGCCGTCGGCCATCTCCACCGCCGCGCCCAGCAACGGATGGTCCGCCGCGTCCACTCCCGCCCGCGTCACGTCGCCCGCCCCGAGGGCGGGGGGCAGCCAGTAGGACCGGCGCTGGAACGCGTACGTCGGCAGATCACGACGGTGTCCGGCTCCGAGGACCGGTATCCGGTCGACCGGCGCGCCACTGACCCAGGCGTCGGCGAGCGAGGCGCTGAACCGCTCCGGCCCGCCCTCCTGGCGGCGTAGCGACTCGATGACCGCGACGGTGGCTCCCGCGTCGGCCGCGGTGTCCTCGATCGCACCGGTCAGCACCGGATGCGGGCCGACCTCGACGAAACGGTCGTGTCCATCCTGGATCAGGGTGCGGATCGTACGCTCGAACTCCACACCATGGCGTAGGTTGCGGTACCAGTAGCCCGCGTCCAGTCCCGCGGTGTCCAGCGCCTCGCCTGTGACGGTGGAGTAGAACGGGATCCGTCCCGCCCGTGGCGCTGTCGCGGCGAGCGCTTCGAGGATCGGCTCACGAAGAGCCTCCACGTGCGGGCAGTGCGAGGCGTAGTCCACCGCGACCCTCCGGGCCTGCGCCCCCCTGGCCCGGTAGACGGCCATGATCTCCTCGACCGCGTCCGGATCCCCCGCCACCACGGTGGCGGCCGGGCCGTTGACCGCGGCCACTGACAGACGTCCTCGCCGACCGGCCAGTTCCTCGCGGACACGATCGGCCGGCACGCCCAGGAACGCCATGCCGCCGGTACCGGCGAGCGCGGTCAGGGCCCGGCTGCGCAGCGCGACGACACGCGCGGCGTCCGCCAGGGACAGGGCTCCCGCGACACACGCCGCGGCGATCTCCCCCTGGGAGTGGCCGACGACCGCGTCCGGGCGAACGCCATGGGCCTCCCAGTTCCTGGCCAAGGACACCATGACGGCGAACAGAGCGGGCTGCACGACGTCCACCCGGGCCAGAGCGCCGGCATCGCGGAGCACCTCGTGCAGGTCCCACGGAACGTGCGGAGCCAGGGCGTCCGCGCACTCGGCGAGCGCCTCGGCGAAGACCGGTGAGTGTTCGGCCAGCTCGACGGCCATGCCCGCCCACTGAGAGCCCTGCCCGGGAAAGACGAACACGGTCCTGCCGCGGGCGGGCACACCCCGGGAGACGTTGGGGGCCGCGACTCCCTCGGCCAGCGCGGTCAGGCCGGAGAGGAAGTCCGCGTGTTCGCCTCCCGTCACCGCCGCGCGATGCTCGAACACGGCGCGGGTGCCGGCCAGGCTGTAGGCCACGTCGACCGGCCGCGGTTCCGGATCGGCCCGGACGAACTCCGCCAGTCGAGCGGCCTGCGCACGCAGCGCCCCCTCGGACCTTCCCGACAGGAGCCAGGGCAGCGCACGACGCTCCACCGTGCCCGCGTCCGTGGAGTCGGCCGCCGTGGGTTCGGCGACCGACGGCGGCTCCTCCAGGATGAGGTGCGCGTTCGTGCCGCTGATCCCGAAGGACGACACCGCCGCCCGCCGCGGCCGCCCGTACGGGAGCCACGGCCGCGGTTCGGTGAGCAGCGACACCGCCCCGCCCGCCCAGTCGACGTGCGGGCTGGGCTCGTCGACGTTCAGGGTCTTGGGCAGGATGCGACGCTCCATCGCCATGACCATCTTGATCACACCGCCGACCCCGGCCGCGGCCTGGGTGTGGCCGATGTTGGACTTCATCGACCCCAGCCACAGCGGCCGATCGACCGGCCGGTTCCGGCCATAGGTGGCGATGATGGCCTGGGCCTCGATCGGGTCGCCCACGGTGGTACCGGTGCCGTGGGCCTCCACCGCGTCCACGTCGCCTTCGCCGAGCCCGGCGGCCGTCAGCGCCTGCCTGATCACACGCTGCTGTGACAGCCCGTTCGGCGCGGTCAGGCCGTTGCTCGCGCCGTCCTGGTTCACCGCCGACCCCCGGATCACCGCGAGCACCCGGTGACCCAGACGCCGGGCATCGGACAGGCGCTCCATGAGCACGAGAGCGGCGCCCTCCCCCCAGGCGGTGCCGTCGGCCGCCGCGGCGAAGGGCTTGCACCGGCCGTCGTGGGAAAGCCCCCGCTGCATGCTGAACTCGACGAACAGCCCGGGGCTGGACAGGACGGCGGCACCACCGGCCAGTGCCATCGAGCATTCGCCCTGACGCAGGGCCTGGGCGGCGAGGTGCATGGCGACCAGGGAGGAGGAGCAGGCCGTGTCGACCGTGATGCTGGGGCCTTCGAAGGCGAACGTGTGCGCGATCCGCCCGGACGCGACGCTGGGCGAGTTCCCGGTCAACAGGTAGCCGTTGTGGCCGTCCGCCGGTTCGTACAGGCGCGGGCCGTACTCCTGGGCTCCGGCGCCGACGAACACCCCGACGGGTGCGCCGCGCAGCGTGGCCGGATCGATGCCGGGCCGTTCGAACGCCTCCCAGGCGACCTCCAGCAGCAGCCGCTGCTGGGGATCCATCGCGGCGGCCTCGCGGGGGCCGATCCCGAAGAAGTCGGCATCGAAGGCGGCGGCGTCGAGGAAACCGCCTCGCCGGACATAGGTACGGCCCGGCACTCCCGGCCGCGGGTCGTACAGCCGGCTCAGGTCCCATCCTCGGTCGGTCGGGAACGGCCCCGTCGCGTCGACCTCGTCCGCCATCAGCCGCCACAGGTCCTCCGGTGAACCGACACCGCCCGGATAACGGCAGGCCATTCCGATGATCGCGATCGGTTCGCCGGCTCTGACCTCCGCGTCCTCCTCGCGCGCCGCTCCCGTGCGGTCGTCGCCCCACACCGCCTCACCGAGGTGGCGGGCGAGCGCTTCGGGGGTGGGGTGGGCGTAGACGAGCGTGGCATCGCGGCGCAGCCCGGCCGCGTCGGTCAGCCTGTTGCCGAGTTCGACCGCCATGAGCGAGTCGAACCCCAGGTCCTTGAACATCCGCCCGGGCTCGACGGCGTCCGGACCGGCATGGCCCATGACCGCCGCGGCGTGTGCCCGCACGAAGTCCAGCAGGACCCGCGGCCGCTCCTCCGCGTTCGCCGCGGTCAGCCTGCCGGAGAGCGACGAGGTCTCCGTCCTGGGAACGCCCGGCGTCCGATCGACCGGCCGGGACTCGCCGGCCCCGTTCTCCGCGGCCACGGCGCGGGCGGGCCGCGCCGCCTCGCCGGGCCAGTACGACCGACGCTGGAAGGCATAGGTCGGCAGGTGGACCCGCCGACCGGCGGTGAGTGTAGTGGTCCAGTCGACCGGTGCGCCGCTGACGTGAGCGTGGGCGAGTGAGGTCCGGAAGCGGGCGGAGCCGCCGTCGTCGCGACGCAGCGAGTCGATGACGGCGACAGGGGAATCCGCGCCGGCGGCCGTGTCCATGATCGCGGTGGTCAGTACGGGGTGCGGGCTGATCTCGATGAAGCGGTGGTATCCCGCGGCCAGCAGACCGCGGACCGCGCGTTCGAAGTCGACCGGCCGGCGAAGGTTCCGATACCAGTAGCCGGCGTCGAGCCCGGCGGTATCCATGACCTCGCCGGTGACGGTCGAATGGAAAGGGACCCGGCCGGAAGACGGCTTGATGGAACCGAGCCCGTCGAGGATCGGCTCCCGTAGCACCTCCACATGTGCGCAGTGGGAGGCGTAGTCGACCGCGATGACCCGCGCGTGGACTCCCCTGGCCTGCAGGTCCGCCACTATCCCGGCGACGGCGTCGGCGTCTCCGGACACGACGGTCGCGGCGGGGCCGTTGACGGCGGCGACGGCCAGACGCCCGCGCCGACCGGCCAACTCACCGCGGACCTCGTCGGCGGGGAGCCCCAGGAAGGCCATCCCGCCCGTACCGGCGAGGCGGGTGAGTGCCCGGCTGCGCAGGGCCACGATCCGGGCGGCGTCCGCCAGGCTCACCGCACCGGCGACGCAGGCCGCGGCGATCTCCCCCTGGGAATGCCCGACCACGGCCTCGGGGCGCACCCCGTGCGCCTCCCAGTGCCGGGCGAGGGAGACCATCACCGCGAACAGGGCGGGCTGCACGACCTCGACGGACCGGAGAGCGGCGGGATCACGGAGCGCCTCGCCGAGGTTCCAGCGAACATGCGGAGCCAGTGCCTCGGCGCACTCGTCGAGCGCCCCGGCGAACACGGCGGAGGCTTCGGAGAGTTCGACGGCCATGCCGGCCCACTGGGACCCCTGGCCGGGGAAGACGAACACGGTCCTGCCGGGCACGGGCGTGCCCCGCACCAGGTTGGGCGTCGCGGTGTCCCCGGCCAGCGCGGTCAGGCCCCGGAGAAGGTCGCCGCGCTCGCTCCCCAGCACCACCGCCCGATGCTCGAAGGCGGTGCGCGTGGTCGCGAGGCTGTAGCCCAAATCCACCGGACGCAGCCCGGGATCGGCCTCGACGCGCTCCACCAGCCGGGCGGCCTGCGCGGCCAACGCCGCCTCCGAGCGGCCCGAGACCACCCAGGGCACCACCTCCGGGCCGCCGGGGTCCGCCATGAGGCCGGCCGACGAGGGCTCGTCGGCCGGCGGCGCCTCCTCCACGATCACATGCGCGTTGCTGCCCCCCATCCCGAACGAGCTGACGCCGGCGATCAGGGGCCGATCCGGATGAGGCCAGGGACCCGAAGCCGTCCGCACGCGCAGGTTCAGTTCGTCGAGCGGGATGGCCGGAGAAGGCGATGTGAAGTTCAAACTCGCCGGCAACGTCCGCGCCTCGATGCTCAGCGCGACTTTGAGCAGGCCCACGATTCCGGCGGCCGCCTCCAGATGACCGACATTCGTCTTGACGGACCCGACGACGAGCGGGCTGTCCGCCGGGTGCAAGGCGCCTACCGCCGAACCGAGGGCGGCGGCCTCGATCGGATCGCCACGCCTGGTCCCGGTGCCGTGCAACTCCACGTACTGCACCTGTACGGGTGAGACACCGGCCCGCGCGCACGCGCGCCGCACCACGTCCGCCTGGGCGTCGGCGTCGGGCACGGTCAGCCCGCCGGTGGCACCGTCGTTGTTCACCGCGCTGCCCCGGATCACGCAGTAGACCCGGTCCTCGTCCGCCAACGCGCGGGCCAGTGGCTTGAGCACGACGACGACCCCGCCCTCGCCGCGTACGAACCCGTTGGCGCGGGCGTCGAAGGTGAAACAACGGCCGTCCGCGGACAGGCCGCCGAACCTTGCCGCGGCCAGGGTCCCCTCCGGCAGGATGCCGAGGTTCACCCCGCCCACCAGCGCGAGAGCCGACTCCCCGCTCCGCAGGCTCTCGACCGCCAGATGGACGGCGACCAGGGACGAAGCCTGCGCGGCGTCCACCGTCATGCTGGGACCCCGCACCCCCAGGGCGTACGACACGCGGTTGGCGATGAGGCCCCGGTTCAGCCCCGTCAGGGTGTGCTGAGAGATGGCGGCGGTTCCCCGCCGATCCAGCAGCCGGGCGTACTCATCCCCTGTCGCCCCGACGAAGACCGCCGTCCGGCTACCGGCCAGGGACGCGGGGAGGATGCCCCCGTCTTCGAGCGCCTCCCACGCCAGCTCCAGCATCAACCGCTGCTGGGGATCCATGGCGACGGCCTCGCGGGGTGAGATCCCGAAAAAGCCCGCGTCGAACTCGGCGACCCCGTCGAGGAATCCTCCGCGCCGGACACCCGCGTGATCCGGAGGGGTGTCGTCTCCCGGCTCGATGTCCCACCTGCCCTCGGGCACGGGTGTCAGTGCGTCCACACCGTCCCGGAGCAACCGCCAGAACGCCTCCGGATTCGGCGCCTGGGGGAGTCGGCAGGACACTCCGACGATCGCGATCGGCTCATCGGAACTGCTCGTTGGATCGTGTGCCGTCTCGTCGGCGCGCACAGGAGATGGTCCTTCCGCAGGGTAAGCAGACGTATGAATCCGAGACGCGTCGCATGCTCGCCGTGGGACGTCGTTCAGGGGGGCACACCTGGAGTACGGCCACATGTGGTGCCTTCGCCGGAGATGTGAGACGCCGCCACAGGAGTGCGGAAGCCGCTCGGCGTCCGTCCCGCCGTGTCAACGGGAGGAGCGGATCGACGACAGCCGGTGAAAGGGGAACGCCCGCGCAGGTGCCCCGCGGATACCGTCTGACTACGGCAGGGACAAGACGACGGCGTCGCGTCGGTCGCAGTCGAGCCGGTCGACGTTCGGGGCCATGCCACCGGTGACGGCGGCGGGCTAGCCGTCGTCGAGCCGGTGAGCGGTCATGTCGAAGTCGGTCATCTCGGAGGAGCCCTTTCCCCGATTGGAATGTGCTCGCTTAAGATCACAGAGGCCACTTGTGAAACTCTTGGGGATCACTGTGATCGCCCAGCTCAGCGAAGCCGAGACCGAGGCCGTACCGTCCGCCGCACGCCGTCGGGTTCGCACGCCCCCCGTACCCGGCGACCCCGAGCGGCGCGGCCTGGCCATCGGCGTCTTCGGCGCGGGCATGGGCGGCACCGCGATCAGTGCCTTGACCACGGTCAAGCTGGTCAAGGCCGACGGCGCGGCCACCCCGTTCCTGCTCACCGCCGCAGGCCTGGCCGTCTACACCGTCGTGGCGTGGTTCACGCTGCGCGACGCGCCGGGCCGCACGGTCCCCACCCAGCCGCTCGCCGCGCGCCTGGCCGCCACCGCGAAACTGCCGATCACCTGGCAGGCGTGCATCCTGTACACGGTGGCCTTCGGCGGGTATATGGCGTTCTCGGTGTACCTGCAGACCACCTACGTGCTGGAAGATGATCGGCACCGCCTACTGGTACCTGCACACCGACCAGTGGCGCTACGACACCTACAGCGCCGACGTGGTGGCCTCGCCACTGGCGGGCGGCGGCGCGTTCACCGGCAAGGCCACCGCCCACCTGCTGTCGCGGTCGGCCCGGCTGGGCTGGATAGCGCGCTGCTGCTGTTCGCCGTCTGGCCGTTCACCCGGCTGGTGCACATGCTCACCGCGCCCGTCGGCTACCTGACCCGGCCGTACGTGGTCTACCGCAGCCGTGACGAGCAGCCGACCGGCGCCCGCGCCCCTCGCAGGGGCTGGGAGCCGTCCCGCTGACGGCACGGGCACGGCAGCACATCGCCGTGGCCCCTCATTCCGTGCGCCGGCGTGCCTGCCTTACTTCGCGGTCGATCGCCCAGGCGTCCGCCACCGGGCCCACGTGCCCGAGCTTGTCGGGGTTGATCACCGAACGGATCGTCTGGACCTGCCCGTCGAGCACATCGAGCACCAGGATGTGGAGCACCCTGCCGTCCCGGTCGCGGAAGATCGCACCCGGCTGGCCGTTGACCTCGTGCGGCTCGAACGTCACGTCGATCCGGGCCAACCGGGGGAAGAGAGAGGCGAGCAGCCGGGCCACGTTCTCGGCGCCGACGACGGCCCTGGCCAGCTGCGGGGCCTTGCCGCCGCCGTCGCCGACCACCGACACGTCGGCGGCGAGCAGTTCCCGCAGGCCGACGAGGTCACCTTCACGGAGGGCGTCGAAGAACCGCGACGCCAGTTCCTCCCGCTCTGCGCGGACCGCTTCGAAGCGCGGCCGCCCGGCCTCCATATGCCGCCGTGCCCGCACCAGCAGCTGCCGGCACGCCGCCTCCGACCGCCCCACCGCCGCGGCGACCTCGTCGAACCCGAAGCCGAACACCTCCCGCAGCACGAACACCGCCCGCTCCAGCGGGCTGAGCCGCTCCAGCAGCAGCAACGCCGCCATCGACACCGAGTCGGCCAGCTCCGCCGACCGCGCCGGATCCTGATACGGATCGCTGAGCAGCGGCTCGGGAAGCCACGGGCCCACGTACTCCTCCCGCCGCACCCGCGCGGAACGCAGCACATCGATCGAGATCCGCGTCACCGTGGTCGACAGAAGAGCCTTGGCCGACGTGGGCCGGGTCGCCGAGCCGTCATAGCGCAGCCATGTCTCCTGCACCGCGTCCTCGGCCTCACCCACACTGCCCAGAATCCGATAGGCGATCGAGAACAGCAGCGGCCGCAGCTCCTCGAACTCCTCGACCTTGCTCACGCCGGACCCCCTTCCCCCGCACCTCTCACCCGGCCGTACCCGCCGGTGCGGGCATCTTCCGATGATCGTCCGGGACGCCGGAGAGACACCCCGAAGCCGGAAGGCTCGGAGCCCGTGGCCGGGCCCCGAGCCGGTCGCCGATGCCGTTCAGTGAAACTGCCCTGGCACGTGGTCGCCGGCCGGCTGCCGGGTGATGATGTTCAGCCGGTTCGCCGTGTTCATGAAGGAGACCAGGATCACCAGGGCGGTGAGCTGCTCCTTGTCATAGTGCTCGGCGGCGTACGCCCACACCTCGTCGTCGACCCCACCGGCCGCGTCCGCGACCCGGGTCCCCTCCTCCGCCAGCCGCAGCGCGGCGCGCTCGGCCTCGGTGAAGACGGTGGCCTCCCGCCACGCCGCTACCAGGTTCAGCCGCACCGGGGTCTCACCGGCGGCGACGGCCTCTTTGGTGTGCATGTCGACGCAGACGGCGCAGCCGTTGATCTGACTTACCCGAAGCGCCACCAGTTCCTGCGTGGCGGCCGGCAGCGGCGAGTCCTTGAGCGCCTTGCCCGCCGACATGAAGTGCTTGAGGACCTTGCCGGCGGTCGGGTCGGCGAAGTAGTCGAGTCGCGCGTCCATGCTGTGCTCCTCCGTGGTCGTTGACGGCTACACCCCCTGAGACGGGGTAGCCCGATCCCCTGTGACATGGACGGGTGTGACCCGCGTCTCCCGGCCTCCGAGCCAGGCCGGCGTCGACCTGCCGGGCACGGGGTTCGCCGTCGTCCTGACCCGCCTGAGGCGTGCTCACCGACTGGAAGGCTTGCGGTACGTGATCGGCTTGTCCCCCTTCCCGGGGAACGCCATGATCAACAGACGCTGGCCGCCCTCCTGCTCTCCCTTCCACCTGAACCAGTCGTAGTGCACCCGGATCCGGTAGTGCCCCGCACGGCCGTTGAGCGACAGGTCGGGAAATTCGGTGCCGCTCAGCTCGTCCCTCAGCACGATCTCGCCGGTGGGGCTCTCGTAGCCGACCTCGGCGACGTGGTCCCAGCCCTCGGTCTCCACCGGCGGGCGGCGGGTGTAGGTCTCCAGCGTGACGCAGAGGTCGAAGTCGGAGTGCGTCAGGATCATCAGGTGGCCGGGAAGCGCGGCCACCAGGTCGTCGTCCTGAGCCTGCTCCAGCAGGTCGTCCTCGGACGGGTCCCCGCCGTCCTCGGTCGGTTCGTACGTCTCCACGACCCCGTAGTCCGTCCACTGGGGTTCCTTCATGCGGATCGCCTTGGCCGGTTCGATGAGCGGGCGGTGGCGCGGGCTCGAGTCGCACATGCGCTGCGCGTCGGCCTGCCACTCCTGGATCTCCCGGTCCCGTTCGGCGGCCGCGGCCTTGACCACGGCGCCGGCGCTGGGGCAGATCTCCGCGAGCGGGTAGGTCAGGTCATCGCGCTTCAGCCCCTCCGTCGCCCGAAGGCGGGCGACCTCCTGCGGATCGTTACGGGTGTAGATGCCGCACAGCCATCGGGCACGGGCGAGGATCACGGTGTCGGGCGTGGTGACGGCGAACTTGATCAGGTTTCCCTGCCGGAGGGAGCACACGAGTCGCTGGTCCCGGGTGAGCCTGGGCTCCTCGGGCTCGCCCCTCCACGCCTCGCGTGGGGCGCAGTCCTCGGCCGCGGTGACCGGGCTGCGGGCCTGGTCCGCCACGGGCAGGAACCCGAGCGCGACCAGTGTGGCGAGCCCGGCCGGCAGCACGCGGTGGCGTACGCGCCGGGTGGGCGCGGCCGGGTACAGGAACAGCAGGAGCAGGGCGGAGGCGAGCAAGGCCGCGCTGTACCACAGCGGTGAGATGCCGAAGAAGGTCTCACCGTCCTTCCCCTGGGTGAACAGCCCCTCCGGGTAGATCTGCGTGCCTTCGTAGAAGAAGTCGCCGAAGTCCTCCGACCTCGGCGTCGCCGTGACCGCGCTGACGAAGCCCACGGCCGCGGCGATGGCCAGCGCCGGCGTCGTGAACCGCACGAGGTGGCGGGTCCGGCGCAGGACGGCGGCCAGGATCAGCAGCGCGGGGCCGCCGACACCGACGAAGACGTCCAGGACGAGCCAGGTCAGAGCATGCTCGCTGCCGCCGTCCACTCGGACGAACCGCTCGATCGCGCCTCTGGGGCCGATCCAGTGGTACCTGCCGTACGCGAGGTTGACGGCGGCGGGGATCAACGGGAGCACGACCGCCACGGCGGGCAGCGGCCACCACCTGGCCGCCGACCGCGCCGACGCCTGCCTTGGGGCCGGCCGCGGAAGGGGGTTCGCCAGCTCGTGGGCGGTCCTGGCGCTCCACACCAGCCCGAGGACGCTGGCGGCGCCGAGGAGCGTATAAGCCGTGATGATGTCGGGGAAACCGGTGCCGCCGAAGGAGACGAACCCGCTGGGCTGGAGGACGGACATCACCTGCGAGATGACGCCTATCCGGACGGTCGCCGCGCTCCATCGGGGATCCCTGGCCTGGGCGATCAGGATCGACACGGACCACGCCGGCCAGCCGTACCCTTCGGCGAGGGTGAGGATCTGCGCGACGGCGCCCAGGTCGAAGGCGGCCGCGACCTCCTGGCCGATGCCGCTCACGTAGGCGATGCTCCCGACAACGAGTGAGAACAGCCGCAGCCTGCGGGAGACGATGTCACGGAGCACCAGGAAGAACAACCAGACGATGGCCAGCTGCACGAAACCGGAGACGATCCCCGTCACCGACCAGAACCAGTAGATCTCCAATGCGAGGATCAGCGGGGCGCCGACGATGATGAGCAGGCCGTAGCCGACACCGAGGTACAGGGCGAGCCGCAGCAGGCCGACCTTCCTGCCCCGGTGTGTCAGCTCACCGCGGGCGCGCCCGCGCAGCACCTGCCACAGGGCCCACGCCTGGAGCGCCCCGATGAGGATCAGGACGAGCGCCAGCCCCCGCGAGACAGTGAACGCCTCTCCTACGGGGCCGAGGAACCAGTTCATGCCGAAGTCGCGGGTGACGACCGTCCAGAGGACATCGCCCCGGTCGGTGGTCAGCGCGAAGGCGCCCAGTACGGCGACCACGACGAGGTAGCCGAGCGCGATCAGGGCGGCGATCCTGCCGAAACGGTAGCGACGCATGGCCATCTCTTGGGGGCGGAGCGGTCGAAGCGCCCAACCCTAGCGAGTCACCAGGAAGTTGATCAAGCCATGGCGAGCGCGGAGCTTTCGCGAGCCACCGTCGTCTCCTTCCTGCACAGTGCAACGAGGAAGAGGGGCGGCGTACGACGTGGACGGTCCACGCCGGCTCCTGGACTCGCGCGCAGTCGCCCGTAATGCGTCAGAGATCCGTTGCGACGTCGAGCAGTAGCGTCCGAAGCCATTCGATGAAGTACTGATCAGCCAGTCGGGGGTTCCAGACCATGTCGATCCCGAGCCCGGGAAGCGGGAACGGGAACTCCTCGATCCGCAGGTCGGCCAGCGTACGCATGGTGGCGGCGACCTGGTGGCGAAAGAGAGCGACGCCGCCCGCGCGCGCGACCAGGAAAGGCACCAGCAGAAAGTCGGAGACCAACTGGCCGACGCGGTAGGGGATCCCCTGCTCCTCCAGCACCGGATAGGGGAAGACCCGCCGATCTGTGTCGACGACGATGTGCGGCTGTGTGGTCAGCAGGTCGAGCGCGGTCGCGTCCGGTGGTGTGTCCGGTGAGGCCACCACCACACAGCGGTCGTCGTAGAGGCGCTCGCGCGGATACGGTGAGAAGTGCCCCTCGGAGAGCAGCACGACGTCGACGCCCCTGTCGGTGAAAGTGGCCTCGGTCGGCACCGTGATCGTAAGTATGCGCAACGTGGCGCGAGGAGCGCGCTCGGCGACGAGCCGCGCCAGTCGAGGGCCGACGACGAACGCCGTGCTGTTGGTCATGGCGACCGTGATGACGCGCTGATCCGTGGCGGGGTCGAAGCAGGGGAAGTTCACGATGCGTGCCGTCTGCTGCAGGGCACTGCGCAGCGGCGCGATCAGCTCCTGTGCCCGCGGGGTCAGGGTGACGCCTGCCCCCTGCCGGACGACGAGTTCGTCACCCAGCAGACGCCGCATTCTCGTGAGGGCGTGGCTCATCGCCGGCTGTGACAGACCGACCCGTTCCGCCGCCCTGGTCACCGAACGCTCTTCCAGGAGCGCGAGGAGCGGCACCAACAGGTTGAGGTTGACCGATGTCAGCCGGTCCAACCCCGAACCCGTGACGCCCTCTCCGTCGTGTCCCATGGAGAGGAACTTTACGCGGCCGCCCGGCTCATACGACGCAGCCGGGGAATCGGGACCCGGTGGTTGAGCGCCGCGGCCGCACCGGTCCCGTCATCGTGTGACCAGCGCATCAACGCCGGCCCGCCACCGGGCTCTCCGTCGACGTACGCCGGTTCCCCCGCCAGCGGCAGATAGCCCACCGCCTTGAGGCTCAGCCCGAACTGCTCGGTCCAGAAGTACGGCTGGAACCGGAGCGGCGGCGCGTCGTCGCCGCGGACGAGTGCCCTGGCTGCGGCCTTCGCCTGTTCGATCGCACTGCTCCACAGGGGGATGCGGCGCAGGCCGTACGGAGTGGGGAAGGCCGCGAGGTCACCGACGGCCGCGACGTCGGGCCGGACCAGCCCGCGCGAGTCGACCGGGATGGCGCCCTTCGCCACAAGTCCCGTGTCCGCGAGCCATTCCGTGTTGGGTACGTCGCCGACGGCGGTCATGATCATCTCTGCCTCGAGGGCCGCGCCCTCGGCAAGGACGACCCGAGCACTCACCGCACCCCGTTCGAGCCGTGCCGACCCGGTCTCGACGATGGTGAGCCCCTGGTCCAGCGCGGCCTTGACGAAGACGCCGGCGAGGTACGGACCGAGCTGGACGATCAGCGGCACGCCCTGGGAGACGAGGGTGACCTGGCAGCCGGCGGCCAGGCACCCCGAGGCGATCTCCATTCCGAGCGGGCCTCCGCCCACCACGACGACCGACGGCCTGGCCGCCAGCCGGCCGCGCAGGGACAGCGCGTCGTCGAGTCCGCGCAGGGTGAGTTCCTCGGAGAGGCCGGACAACCGCCGCGCCCGGGAGCCGGTGGCCAGGACGACGCGGTCGTACGGCAGAACCGTGCCGTCGCCGAGGGTGACGAGCCGACGGTCGAGGTCGAGCGCGGTCGCGCGTACGCCCAGCAGTTCGGTCGCCGCGTGGCCGGTCGGCGGAAGCTCGTGCGACGACATGTCGTCGCCGTCGAGCAGCAGCGCCTTCGACAGGGCCGGGCGGCTGTACGCCGGGTGCGGCTCGTCGCCGACGATGGTCAGCTCGCCGTCGAAGCCCGCCTCGCGGAGCGCGTCGGCCGCGGTCAGCCCGGCGATCCCGTTGCCGACGACGACGACGCGGTCCATCGTGCCCCCGCTCACGCGATCCTCAGCGCCGCGACCGGGCACACCCGGACAGCGGCGTTCGCCAGGCCGGCGTCGGCTTCGCCGACCTCCTCGCGGTCCAGCACGAGCTCGCCGTCATCGTCGAGGTGCATGAGCCGCGGGGCGGCCTCCTCGCACAGGTCGTGGCCCTCACAGCGGGGGCGGTCAAGAACGATCCTCATGCGGGGATCACCTCCAGGACGGGAAGCTCCTCGATGCTCCGGGTGATGTTGCCGGGGACACGGACCTCGGGCCCGACGACGAGGCGCTTGACGCGCCGGGAGAGCGCTTCGATCACAGCGTGAGCCTCCAGGCGCGCGAGTCCCTGGCCCGCGCAGCCGTGCGGGCCGTAGCCGAACGACAGATGGTCGACCGGATTGCGCTCGACGAGGAAGACGTCCGGGTTCTCGTAGTGCCGGGGGTCGCGGTTGCCGGCGCCGAGCAGGACCGCGACCTGCGCGCCGGCCGGGATGACGGTCCCGTCGATGTCGACGTCGGAGGTGGCGCGCCGGCCCCAGACGTTGACGGGAGGCCAGAAGCGCAGCACCTCGTTGAACGCCCCCGGTACCAGTGACGGGTTCTCGCGGACCAGATCGAGCTGATCGGGGTGCGCGGCGAAGAGGGCGACGATGTTGCCGATCGCCGCCACGGTGGTGTCGACGCCGGCGCCGAGGTACTGGTGGATGATGTGGCCGGCCGTGTCCGGCGGAACGGCGCCACGTGCCTCGGCGTCGAAGATGCCGCGGCCCACGGACCCTTCGACCAGGTCGGAGGCTTTGACCTGGGAGCACCATGCGTAGAGCTCGCCGGCGATCGGGAAGCTCTCGGCCGTGCGCTGGTTCATCGGACCGATGACCTGCATGGCGGCCTGTCCCCAGCGCAGCATGTTGTCGCGCACGTGGCCCGTGAAGCCGATCAGGTCCGCGACGACCTCCAGCGGGAAGGCCCGAGCGAGGGAGTCGATGGCCTCGAAGGAGCCCTTCTCGACGAGTTCGGCGACGAGTGCGTCCGCCTTCGCCTCGATCCGGCCCTTGAGCCCGCGCAGCGCACGCGGTGAAAGGTTCTCGGTGAGCGTGGCACGCAGCTGGGTGTGCACCGGCGGATCGGACGCGAGCGAGGTGCCGGTGAGCGCCTCGTTGGCCATCGGATTGAACGCGATCGAGGTCGAGGAGAACGACTCCCAGTCCGGGAGTGCGTCACGGATGACGGCGTACCGCGTCAGCGCGTGGACATCGTTCTTCGGGAGGTGGACGACAGGGCCCTGCTCCCGCAGTTCGGCGTAGACGGGGTACGGGTCGAGCACGACCTCGTCGGCGAAGAGATCGACGTCGGAGGTAGGCGGGGTGGTCATGCCCTCAGTGAAGTGGCTGACCCAACATTGAGCAAGTGAATGTTTTACATGCTGTCACATGCATGACATTCATGTTTACCCCACTCGGCCTGCCCGTCGGCGCCTTGAAGGACCGGGTTCTTTGTAACGGGCCGGTGATGAGCGATCGTAAAACCCCCGGAGGGTCATCGCGGCCTCAGCGACCAACTCCGCCAGAGTTCACCGGCTGAAGCCGTCGACCCGGCATCGGCGTGTTACCCGTACCTCCGCCGTTCGTGTCCTGCAGGCTGGCATGAAAAGGAGCGCGACAGCGATGAAGCTGAGTGACCTTCTCGCCGGATACGACCACCATGTGCTGCAGGGTGATCCGGAACTGGCCGACGTCAAGACCGGTGTCGCGTATGACTCGCGGCGGATGACCCCGGGGTCCATGTACATCGCTCTGCAAGGCGCCCGTACGGACGGACACCGGTTCGTGCGCGACGCCGTCGAACGCGGCGCCACGGCGGTGCTGATCGATCGCCCGATCGACGATGGCCTGCCGCCACAGGTGTGTGTAGTGCAGGTGGCGGACACTCGCACGGCGGCCCCGGTGGTGGCCTCCAGATACTTCGGGGAGCCCGCACGCGAGATGGACGTCGTGGCCGTCACCGGCACCAACGGCAAGACGTCGGTCTCCTACATGATGGAGGCGGTGCTGCGCACCGGGCTGAGAGCGCGGGCAGGGGTCATCGGGACCGATGGGTATCGCGTCGGCCATGAGCCGATCAGGATGGAGCGAACGACCCCCACCACTCCGGAGTCGGTGGATCTACACCGCGTCCTGCGGTGCATGCGAGACCAGGGCGCGGACACGGTGATCATGGAGGCGTCCTCGATGGCGCTGATGCTGCATCGCGTCGACCATGCCGACATCGATGTGGGCGTGTTCACCAACCTGACACCTGATCACCTGGACGACCACGGCAGCATGGAGCAGTACAAGGCGGCCAAGCTGCGACTGTTTTCGATGTGCCGCCGGGCGGTGGTGAACGCCGACGACCCGGTCAGCACGGACATCGCCGCGTTGATGCCCGGGGCGGTGACGACATTCGGCATCGACAGCGCCACAGCGGACTTCCGGGCCACCAACCTGGTCGTGGAATCCACCGGTACCCGGTTCGTGCTGCACCACGGCGAGCGCCAGAGGCACGCGCAGATGCCCGTCCCGGGCCGGTTCGCGGTGGCCAACGCCCTCGCCACGGTAGCGGTCTGTCACCTGCTGGGCCATGACCACGACATCGTCGTCGACGCTCTGGCGTCGCTGCCGCCGATTCCTGGCCGATTCGAGACCTTCCAAACCTCTGAAAACGTGTCCGTGGTCGTGGACTACGCCCATTCCCCCGACGCGCTGCAGAAGGTGCTGGCGACCATCCGTGAATTCGCCGGCCGCCGTGTCATCACGGTCTTCGGTTGCGGCGGAGATCGCGACAGAACCAAGCGCGCCCCCATGGGGAAGATCGCCGGAAAGCACTCCGATGTGGTTGTGGTCACCAACGACAACCCTCGTAGCGAGGATCCCGAGACCATCATGGATCAGATCATCACCGCGGTCGCCGCGACCGGCACCCAGTATGAGCGGATCACCGACCGCGGAGCGGCGATTGAGTGGGCGCTGACCGTGGCCGAGCCCGGCGACATCGTGCTGATCGCAGGCAAGGGCGCGGAGAAGTACCAGATCATCGGCGAGCGGACCATCCGCTTCGACGACATGGAGACCGTCCGGAGACTGGCGGCCGGTCCGCCGACTTCCTGAAGGCACATCAGAACAGGCGGCCGACGAAAATCCTCGCAGATGGTGTGAACCCTGGGCACGTCGGAACGGCCATGCGATCGGATGCGGTCATGAGAACGAACACCTACTCCTTTACGGCAAGTGGAGACGAGATCTCGCCTGATCAAGCGATCGGACGGGATCTCGTCAACCATCCTTGAGCCAACTCAAGAACGATCCCTGGTGAGGTGTTCACGAGCAGGGCCGGCCTGGGGTGCGGGGGGAATCAGGGAGATCGCTTCCCCGAGTTGTGCGGGGGCGAGGTCGTTGGAGTGCTCGCCGTCTTCTTCGCTTCGTGCTCTACGCCGGCGTCTTGACGGCCGAGCCCGCCGCGGCCCACTCCCGCGTGACGCGGCGGCGCCGAGCCGGCAGCCCGAACGTCGGGTTGGCGACGCTCCAGGCGGCGCCCTTGCAGACCAGTTCCTTGTAGACGGCGGCGAGCCGTCCGGTCAGGACCGCCCGCACCGCGCGGTCGTCGGCGGTGACGTACTGGATCAAGCCCTCCTGGCGGCCCAGTGAGATGCACTGGTTGAGATAGCGGATCGGCACGTTCGGGAGCCTCCCGCCGGTCAGGCGCGCCGCGATCGCGCCGGCGGCCTGCCAGGCGGTCGGACCTCCCGAGGCGCACGACATCCGTAGCGGCTTGTTCCCGGGGCCCATCACCATGGCCGCGTCGCCGATGGCGTACACATCCGGGTGCGAGACCGAGCGCATGGTCTCGTCGACCACGATCTGCCCGCTGCCGGTGACCTCCAGAGCGGTCACCTTCGCGATCGGGTGGACCGCGAAGCCGGTGGTCCACACGGTGACCGCGGCCGGAATGGTCTTGCCGTCGGCGGTGGTGACACGCTCGGCTTCCACGCCGGTGACGGCGGTGTGCTCGTGCACGGTGATCCCGAGCTTGTCGAAGACCTTCCGCAGGTGTTCACGCCCCCTGGGCGAGAGCCGGTCCCCGAGGTCGCCGCGGGCGGCGAGGGCGACGTCGAGGTCCGGGCGGGCCTCGGCGATCTCGGTCGCGGCCTCCAGGCCGGTGAGACCGCCGCCGACGACGAGCACGGTCTGCCCGGCGTCGAGGCGGGCCAGGCGCTCGCGCAGCCGGAGTGCTCCGGGGCGGCCGGCGATCTGATAGGCGTGCTCGGCACTCCCGGGGACTCCTTGGGCGTTCCAGCCGCTGCCGAGGGCGTAGACGAGCGTGTCGTAGGCGAGTTCTTCGGTGCCGTTCGCGTCGACGACGGCGACGGTCTTGCCGTCGACGTCGACGCCGGTGACCTCCGCGAGCCTCAGTTCGACACCGGTGCCCGCGAACATCTCGCTGAACGGCCGGGACTTGAGGTCCTGACCGGCCGCCAGTTGGTGCATGCGGACGCGTTCGACGAAGTCCGGCTCGGCGTTGACGAGGGTGATGACGACCTCCTCGCGGCGGAGCCGCCTGGCGAGGCGGCCGGCGGCGATGGCTCCGGCGTATCCAGCTCCGAGGACGATGATGCGGTGCTGCATTCCCTTGCTCCCATCTTGCGAGGCTTTGCCCCTTGAACCGGACGGCCCGCCGTTTCCTGACAGGAACGCGATGTGAAGCACCTCACATCGCACTCAGAAGGCGTTGAACAGGGGTTCCCCGTGGTCGGCGGCCGCCCAGTGCGCGGTCGCGCGTTCGAGCTTGTCGGGGTTGACCTGGTTGCGGAACGCGGAGATGCCCTCGGCGGTGACCTCCAGGCACATGACGCCGATGATCCGGCCGTCCACGACGGCCACAACGGCGGGGTCGCCGTTGGCGGTCCAGGCGTAGACCTCGGCCGTGCCGCCGACCATGGCGCGCTTGGCCTTGCCGGGTTTGAACAGGCCCCACAGGAACTTCGCGACCGCGACGGCGCCCTCGAACGCCTTGGCGCGGGCCGGGACCTTCCCGCCGCCGTCGCCGATCGCGACGGCGTCCTTGGTGAGCAGGCGCACGAGCGGCTCGGTCTGGCCACTGGTGGCGGCCGCCAGGAACTCCTCGGCGATCCGCCGGGCGGCGGCCTCGTCGATCCCGGTTCGGGCCTTGCCCTCCGCGACGTGCTTCTTGGCGCGGTGGAAGATCTGCTGGCTGGCGGCCTCGGTGATGTCGAGGATCTCGGCGATCTCCCGGTGCGAGTGGCCGAAGGCCTCCCGCAGTACGTAAACCGCCCGCTCGTTGGGGTAGAGGCGCTCCATGAGGGTGAGGACCGCGTACGAGACCGATTCGCGCTGCTCGGCGGTCTCAGCCGGGCCGAGCATCGGATCCCCGGCGAGCAGCGGCTCGGGAAGCCATTGCCCCACGTAGGTCTCGCGGCGCGCCCGCGCGGAGGTTAGCTGGTTGAGGCACAGGTTGGTGAGAACCTTCGTCAGCCAGGCCTCAAGGACCTCGATGCGGTCGGCGTCGGCGGCCTGCCAGCGCAGGAACGTCTCCTGCACGGCGTCCTCGGCCTCCCCGGCGGAGCCGAGGAGGCGGTAGGCGATGGCCTCCAGGCGCGGCCTGGATGCCTCGAACCGGTCGACGTCGTCCGCGGTCAAGGCCATGGCCCGATCCTAAGCGGGAGAGCGCCGTTCTCCGAGTTCACGCTCGCGGTGCTCGCGGGCCGAGCCCGATCGCGGGCAGGATCGCCTGGTCGACGATCGCTGCCAGCTCCTCGTCGGTGGGCGGTGCTCCGCCGTCGATCAGGTGCTTGGTGACGAGGGCCTCGCCGATGTCGGCCACGACCGGAGTGAGCAGTTCGGCCGGGAAGCGGCCCCGGTCGGCGTAGTGCTGCAGCACGGTGCGGGTGAACGTGCCGCCCCGGTTGGCGAAGACCCGTTCGAACAGGGCCTCGGACATCAGCGCGGCGCTCCTCGGGTCGGTGAGGATGGCCGCGACGGCGCGACCCGCCGGGCTGAGTGCCCACTCGACCATGAGACGCAGGGCGCGGATCAGGTCGCCGCGCAGGTCGTCGGCCCCCGGGGTCGGCTCCTCGACCGGGTGCTGGTGGTAGAGCGCGTCGAGGAGTACCTCGATCGGATCCGACCAGCGACGGTAGAGGGTGGTGCGGGGCGTGGCCGCGCGCCGGGCGATGCCGTCCATTCGTCCAGCGCGCGCTCGCGCCCGATCTCGCGCGCGGGCTGATGCTGCTGCTCATCGCCTTGGCCCACGCGCACATGTACCTGTCAGGCCACGAGGCGGGCTTCCGCGGCTACGCACTCGACGGCGACGCTTCGGACCGGCTGGTCGCCGGGGTGCAGATCCTGCTGGTGGACGGACGGGCGCTACCCATGTTCGCCGCCCTGTTCGGTTACGGCCTGGTGCAGCTCGCCAACCGGCAGCTCGCCACGGGCCGGAGTTGGCCGCAGGTGCGCAAGGTGCTGCGCCGCCGGAACCTGTGGCTGCTGGCGTTCGGGTTCTGCCACGCGCTGCTGCTGTTCTTCGGTGACATCCTCGGGGCGTACGGGCTGGTGGGGCTCATGCTCGTCGGTTTCGTCCGGCGCGAGGACAGGGCCGTGCTGCGGGCCGCCGCAGTCGGACTGGTGTCGCACGTCGTGGTGCTGGTCGGCTTCGGGCTGCTCACCGTCTCCGCGCCGAAGGGCGACACGCCCGCCGCCCTGGCGGACCCGATCGAAGCGACCGTGATGCGGCTCATCGGATGGTCCGGAATGACGCCCACGTACTTCGCCGTCAGCGTGGCGCCGGCCTTCCTGTTCGGGATCTGGGCGGCCCGGCGCCGCGTGCTGGAGGACCCCGCGTCGCACCGGAACCTGCTCTCCCGGGTCGCCGCCACGGGTCTCGGGCTGGCCGTCGTCGGCGGAGCGCCGTTGATGCTGATCGACACCCGGATCTGGATGCCGTCGGACACGATCGCCATATCGATGTACACGCTGCACAGCGTGACGGGCATCGCCGGCGGGCTCGCGTACGCGGCGATCGTCGGGCTCCTCGCCGACAGGATAGGGCGCGGCCATCCCGGTCCGGTCGTCAGAGCTCTCGCCGCGTGCGGTCAGTGGTCGCTGACCTGCTACCTCCTCCAGTCGGTGATCTTCGTGGCGGTGTTCGCGCCGTACACCGGAGGGCTCGGCGCGCATGTCGGTGACGCTGCGGCGTCCGGCATAGCCGTGATGACCTGGCTGACCACCGTGGTGCTCGCCGCGCTGTCGGCGCCCGGCGGGCGAAGGGGCCCGGCCGAGGCCGCGCTGCGGCGTCTCACCTACGGGCGTCGATGACTCACCCGTACGCCGAGCGCCCCGCCCCGGCCGCCCGCAGCCGGCCGAGGTGACACCGGCACCGCGAAAGGCCGCCCGCGATTGGCTGCCCGAACACCACAGCGCCGGCACCGGCACACCGGCTGCGCCGACCGCCTCCGGGCCGTCTCCGGAACGACCCCTGAGTGAGGTGTTCACGGCAGGTGACGGCCCGCTGGAATAGGTACAGCCGAAGATCGCTTCCCGTGTGAAGGCCGGCCGTTTCCCGGGTTCGAGGCGGCCACCACGCCAGGACCGCTCGCCGACAGCGCGGCCTGTCACGGAGAACGACGAGATCCCGCCCGATCGGGCGGGATCTCGTCAACCGCCTCTGGTGGGGTGTTCACGAGTACGGCTGAGCCGGACGTTCAGGAGGGCAGCGCAGATCGTTTCCCCGATCCCTGCTCGTCGGCATTCCTCGGACTTCAAGCAAGATCGAGAATCGGGATCAGCTGCTCCTCCTCATACGTCAGGTGCGCCTCGAGCTCGTCGACGAGCCGCTCGATCTCGGCCCGCACCTTCAGCGGATCCTCACCGGATAGGGCCTGCTTCAGCTCTTCCAGGAGTACGGCGATGCGCTCGTGCTCCCTGGCCAACCGCTTCAAGGCCGGAGCGAGCGAGGGATGCCGCTCGGCCAGGCCGGGGAACATCATGGTGTCCTCGCCCGTGTGGTGATTGTGCAGCCCCTGGCAGACGGTCAGGCAGTTGATCCGAAGCTGCACGCCCAGGCCTGGCCGTCCCGAACCGGACAGTTCCTTGCGAATCAGCGCGAGTTCACGGCGGAAGCCGTCGTGCACCAGCTTGAGGTACGCACCGCCCGACGGTGCGCCGACCCGGGGCGGGCCGATCACGCGAAGTGTGACGACCGGGATGGTACGCGTCGTCTTGGCCTGGTAGTCGGCCCAGCCAGGGTCGCCTTCCACCGCGCGGGCGAACGCCGCGTCACGCTCGGCGCCCTCCAGGACCTCCGCCTCGACATCGAGGACGAAGACGCCGGTCTCCACGGTGGCGCGCGGGTCGGCCTTCAGGTTGTGGTACCAGGCCGGGTTGTTCGGCGCTCCCCCGGCCGAGGCGATGACCAGCATGCGCTCGCCGCCGTCGGGCAGGTAGCCGAGCGGGGTCGTGTGCGGCTTGCCCGAGCGGGCGCCCGTGGTGGTGAGCAGGAGCAGTCGCGCTCCCTCGAAATAGCCACCGACCTGGCCGTTGTTGGCGCGGAACTCGTCGATGACCTGCTTGTTGAAATCCATTCTTCTCCATTGGTGGTTTCCACTGTGCCGTACTGAATGGAGAAGAAGACGGCGGGCCGCGGGCCCGCCCGGCGATCAAGCGTCAGCCGGGCTGCTCTCTGGTTCGTGGCCCAAGGCCGACCCGGCAGTCACGCAGACCAGGCTACTTCATCAAGATTTTTCCGCAAAGTGGCGCCCCGTCCAGTAATCGTAAGCGCCTAGGAACGCGCTCCCCGTAACCACCAGGACCTTCCCAGTTCTAGAGGTGATAGGCGTGGCTGCTCAACGGTCTGCGCCGGACACGACGCCCGGATCTGATCGCCGACTGCACCGGCGACCGTTGTGCCGCTCAGTCGGATGTCGTCCCGGAATGTTCGAACGGGCTCAAGCGGTCGGCCAGGAAGGCGATGATCTCGTCCCTGGCCTTCAGCGTGGGATGTCCGTCCTCGTCGACGAGGTGGGCGGTGACAACGCTGTGGGGGGTCCCGACCACGTCGTCGAAGAACGGTGGCGGGCTGGTGTTCGCGGAACCGCCCGGAAGAACACGGCCGTCGAAGGCGTCGCCGAGGAGCGCCTGGTAGGCGGCGAAGCGCTGGCCGGTGCACCAGCGGTCGTCGTCGAAGCGGTAGGCGAGAACCTTCAGTCCGTCGCGTGCGATGCGCTCTCGGACCGCGCGTGCGTCCTCGTCGCCGATCTCGAGTCCGGCAGGGTCGTCCAGCGGCAGCGACGGGTGGTTGACCACTGGCGCGATGACAGCCGGCTCAAGTGCCATCGTGAGAGCGAAGTTGCCGGTGAAGCACAGTCCGATCGCGCCGACTCCCGGGCCGCCGCATTCGCCGTGGGCTTGGCGCGCGAGCCCACGTAGCCATGCCGTGACCGGGCTGGTGCCGCCCCCGGCGAACGCGCGGAACTCGGCACTGACACACGCGCGGCGGACAACCTCCGTACCGCCCTCGGCCGTGGGATAGGCACCGTCGATCCCGAAAAGTGAGGGGACATAGACCGTGAAGCCCGCGTCCCGTACCCACCGCGCCAGTCGAAGGACGTCAGGACTGATGCCGGGCATCTCCGGCATCAACACGACGGCCGGCCCGGAACCCGCGGCGTACACCGTCTTCACCACCCCCTCCACATCCACGAGTCGGCGGGAGAAATCCGTGATCATGTCGTCAAGTCCTCCGCTGGCAGCGCTCATGGTGACAGCGTGGACCGATGCCCCGGCACAAGGTGAGAGGCCAGGTCGCCATGTATGCGGGTAATCTCGCCAGAGGCGGCGGTGAGGAGGCGAGCGTGAGCGCGCTGCGGGTTGGTGTCCTGGCCTATCCAGGCTGCTTCGCGTCCGAGGTGTTCGGCGTACCCGATCTCTTGACGATGGCCACGCACGTCGCCGGACCGGACGGCTCCGGATACGAGGTGTCGATCGTTTCGCCTCGTCGTCGTGTCGCCGCGTCGGGTGGTGCGGCGTTGGACGTCTCACCGCTGCGCGAGGTGGACGTCCTTGTCGTGCCGGGGTTCGAACTCGTGCCGGGCCTCGACGTGGACGCGAAGCTCGCACCCCTCGTCCCTGAGATCGCGGCGATCCGTTCACACGCCGCGGCGGGCGCTGCCGTCGTCTCGATCTGTGTCGGTGCGTTCCTGCTCGCCGAGGCCGGACTCCTCGACGGACGCCGCGCCACGACGGCCTGGCTCCTCGCGGACGAACTGGCTCGACGCTGTCCGGACGCCGACGTCCGACCTGAGCGTCTGGTCGTCACCGACACGGGGGTGACGACCACGGCGGCCTTCAGTGCCATGTACGACTTCGCGCTGGATCTGATCCGCCGGCACAGCGGTGCCGGCGTGGCACGGACAACCGCACGGGTGACACTCGTCGACGATGCGCGATCGTCCCAGACTCCATATGTCGACGCACGATTTCTTCCGCGGCCCGGAAACGAGTTCTCCCACCAGGTCATGCGGCGGCTCGACCAGCACCTCGCCGCCCGATACGACCTCGCCGCGTTGTCGGACACGTTCAAGGTCAGCACTCGGACGCTGCTGCGGCGCTTCGCGGACGAGACCGGCCAGAGCCCGCTGGAGTACCTGCAGTCGTCGCGTGTCCGTCGCGCCCGCCACCTCCTTGAGACCACGAACCGAACCGTCGCCGGCATCTCCGCCGCGGTCGGATACAAGGACCCCGGCACGTTCGCCGCCCTCTTCGCCAAGCACACCGGACGACGCCCGAGCGACTACCGCGCGGCCTTCCGTCGTGTCGACTGACCACTCGGACGGCCGGAGCGCCGGCCTGTCCGGAATCTCTGGAGCACCTCAGGGCGGCGCGCTCAGAATCGCCCGGACGAATGATCACCATGGCGATGGCCGGCAGCGCGACTGCTCATGCCTCCGACGTGGTCTGGGCGGCCGGTTGGTGGCGCGGGGCGGCGAGGTCGTGGGCGGAGCGGGCCAGCCAGATCATGATCAGGACGCTCGAGACCACACCGAGAGCCTCGACAGCGCCTCCCCCGCCCAGGAACGGCAATGCCGCCAGCACCAGAAAGATCGGCACCACCAGGGCGGCGACACCGTATGCGACGGTCGCCGTCCCCCAGCGGTCGTCGTCCCTCTGGGCCCGTAGGACCAGCACCGTCCAGACCAGGCCGGCCAGACCGCAGATCGACTCCGCCGCATCCGGGACGGGCCGGCCGACGAGGTCGAGCACGCCGATGACGGTGAAACCGCCGTACCCCAGCACCCCCGCGCCCCGCATGTACGGCCGGTCGCCACCCAGCACCCGCATGAACAGCAGCACGACCACCCACATCACCGCAGAGATGATCACCGTCGCATCCGCCCAGATCAACGACTCGGTGACGTGGAGCAGCCACGTCGTAGCCGTCGCGACGTAGAGCGCCACGCGCAACCGCAGGGTGTTCCGGTCCTGCCGGGGCGGCGGCCCCGCCAGTGGCCCGCGCAGGATCTGCCAGATCCCCCATGCCCAGGACAGCCCGGCCAGGACCAGGAGGAGCAGGTTCTGCCCTGTCGCCGCGACACCTTCGGTCATGGTCGCGAACAGCGTCAGCCACCACAACGGGCCGAGGTCGCCAGAGGTCAGGGCGACGACGACGGCGACCGTCAGCGCGGCGCCGTACAGACCGGTGACGAGCAGGGCGGGCAGGGCTGAACGGTGACGACGTAACACGGGACGCTTCCCGGGGGTTCAGGGGGATGGGGGCGAACGCCTCACCCTACAATCGATCATGAGGAGTGACGCCGGGCAGAGGGCGTGCGTCCGCGGGCGCGTTCGAACGCCACGCCGGGGCGTTTTCGCCAACCGCCCCGACGACGCCCGCGCCCTGGTCGCCGCCGGAGCGGACCATGGCGACCGATGATGGCCGGCCGGTCCCCGACCTGTTCACCGTCCCCTCCCGGGAGCAGCACTCTCGGGTCAGATATTCAGCGATCTTTGCACGGCGGCGTCCACCAGCTCGTGGATCTCCTGCTCGGTGAAGATGTCGGGCAGTGTCAGCCGTTCCACGATGAGCCAGTTCAGAGCGAGGTAGAGGAGCATCACCGAGGTCGAGTCGCCGGGCAGACCCGAGGCTGTGTGGTGGCCGATGTTGGCGTCGATGTCCTCGCGGATGCGCTTGGTCAGCACGGCGCGCAGCTCGGGGCGCCGAGTGGACTCAAGCCGGAGTTCGAGCAGGGCCAGGTAGCCGGAGTTGAAGGCGGAGACCCGATGCACCAGTTCGTGCATGAGCTCGGCATAGCGGGTTTGGTCCTGCACGCCTTCCCGGCTGCGGGCGATCGTGGCCTCGTCGGGCAGCAACCGCTCATAGATACGTCCGCCGACCTGGGTGAACAGATCGTCGCGGTTGGCGAAGTAGTTGGAGGCGGTGCCCGGGGGCACGGCCGCCTCCGCGTCGACGGCCCGGAAGGTCAGCCCCCGCGCTCCCTCCTTGGCCAGCACCTCGATGGCCGCGTCGATCAGCGTCTGCCGCCGCTCGGGATTTCTCCGCATTGACACCACTCCGCCTGTAGTACTACGTTTTAACCACTCCAAACAGAGTACTACATCGGGAGTTGCTCGATATGCGAAAGCTTGTCTACTACATCGCCGTCTCGCTCGACGGCTACATCGCGGGCCCCAACGCCGAGTTCGACTTCTACCCCGTGTCGGACCAGATGGTCGCCTGGATCAACGACCGTTACCCCGAGACCCTCCCCACCCATGTCCGCAAGCTGGTCGGCCTCGACGACGCGCCCAACAAGGTCTTCGACACCCTGGTGATGGGCCGCGGCACCTACGAGCCGGCCCTGACCGTCCCCACCACCAGCCCGTACGCCCACCTGCGCCAGTACGTCGTCTCCAGCACGCTGACGATCGACGACCCCACCGTGCGGGTGGAGACGGGCGACCCGATCGAGCTCGTCCGGCGGCTGAAGGCCGAGGACACCGGCATGGACATCTACCTCTGCGGCGGTGGCAAGCTCGCCTCCTCCCTGCTCCCGGAGATCGACGAGATCATCCTCAAGAGCTACCCCGTGGTGGCGGGAACGGGCATCTCCATGTTCTCCGGAACGTTCCGCCCCACCCTGTTCACCCCCACCCAGCGCAAGTCCTTCGACAACGGCACCCAGGTCACCTGGCTCACCAGGGCTTAGCACCGCACGGCCGGGCTTGATGACGTAGGGTCCGCCCGATGCTCTTGGAGGGGGCCTCTGACCTGGTGGGGTGTTCACGAGTCAGCCTGAACTGGTATGGAAGCAAGGCGCTGAAAATCGCTCCCCAGACCCAGGTTGATCGTTTCCCGAGGTCGGGACTGTTTGGACGGCTCAGCCGCGGCTCCTGTCGGCTGCGGGGATGCAGGGCGCCGGCTCAGCGGGATTTGGTGAGTGACCATAGGGATACCGCCATGAGCAGAGCGGTCAGCCCGCCACAGATCATCACGGTGGAGACCGAGAAGGAGTCGACGACGCGGCCTCCGAGGAACGCGCCGAGGGCGAAGGTCGCCTGGAAGGAGGAGGTGAAGACGACCGTGGCGGCTTCGGGCGTGTGAGGGGCGGCGGTGATGAACGATGCCTGCGAGCAGACGGGCACGCCTCCGTAGGCCAGGCCCCAGATCACGAGCAGTACCACGGCGCCGACGGTCGTGCCGCCTACCGAGGGCAGCAGCAAGGTGGTGGCCGCGATCAGGCAACCGCAGGTTGCGAAAGCGGCTCGCAGGCGTGTGGCGGTGGCTTTGCCGGCCAGGAAGTTGCCGGCGATTCCGGCGATGCCGTACGCCAGCAGGACGGCGCTGACGGCTGTGGGAGGCAGGCCGGTGACGTCCTGGAGGAATGGCGTGACATAGGTGTAGGTGCCGAAGTGGGCCAAGACGATGAGGAAGGTGGCCAGCAGGGCGATGGTGGCCCCCCGTGCGCGCAGCAGGTCGAGCAGGACGCGAGGGCTGGTGACCTGGTGGGCGGGCAGCGGCGGCAGCAGCATCAGCAGGGCGGCCAGGACCAGGATGGCCAGCGCGGCCAGCACCAGGAAGGCGGTTCGCCAGCCGGCGAGGTTGCCGATGAAGGTGCCGGCCGGTACGCCGAGTACGGAGCCCAGTGGCACGGCGGAGAAGATCACAGCGGTGGCGGTGCCTACGGCGTGCGGCGGCATCAGGCGGCCGGCCAGCCCGGCCCCGATCGACCAGAAGCCGCCGATGGTGAGGCCGACGAGCACCCTGGAGATCAGCATGACCCAGTAGGAGGTCGCCACTGCGGCCAGCACATCGGCCACGGCGAGCACCGCCATGAGGACGCACAGCATCACGCGGCGGTCCAGGCGCGCAGTGGTCAGTGTGACGATGGGTGCGGCGACCGCGGCGACGATGCCGGGCAGCGTCATGGTCAGCCCTGTGATGCCGTCGGAGATGCCGAAGTCGGCGCCGATGGCGGTCAGCAGGCCGATGGGCAGGATTTCGCTGGTGACGATGGCGAAGATGCCCAGCATGAGCGAGGTGACCGCGAGCCAGCCGGTGAGGGGCGAGCGGGGTCGGGCGAGCGTGGCGGTAGACATGATTCCCGTTCAGGCAGGTGCGCGTGGCGTGCAGGCACCCAGCCAAGCAGTGATGAAGCAGCGGGCACTGGCACTTTTCGGACGCAACCAACGAGCGGCCCGCACGGTCGCTTGCCCGACCGCTGTTTTCCCGGCGGACGCTACCTGACCGCGATTGATCCTACGGTCGCGCTCATGACAGAGAAAACATCCGTCGTCCCCTTCCATATCAACGTGGCGCAGGCCGAACTCGACGCCCTACGGGATCGTCTGACCCAGACGCGCTGGCCCGGGGAACTGCCCGGTGTCGGCTGGAGCCGAGGCACGCCGGTGGCTTACGCCAGGGAGCTGGTCGAGCACTGGCTCACGGGCTTCGACCGGCGGGCACAGGAGCGCAGGCTGAATGAGCTGCCGCAGTTCACGACCGTCATCGACGGACAGACCATCCACTTCGCACACGTCCGTTCGGATGATCCCGGCGCGCTGCCGTTGCTGCTCCTGCACGGCTGGCCCAGCTCGTTCGTCGAGCTCCTCGACGTGATCGAACCGCTGGCCAAGGAGTTCCATCTGGTGATCCCCTCGCTCCCCGGGTTCGCGTTCTCGACGCCGCTGGCCGAGCCCGGCTGGACGGCCGCCCGCATGGCCGGGGCGTTCGTCGAGCTCATGACCGTGCTCGGCTACGAGAGGTACGGCGTTCAGGGCGGCGACACCGGCGCGTTCGTCGCCCCGGAGATGGGTCACCTCGCCCCCGAGCGCGTCATCGGCATCCACCTCAACGGCGTCCTGTCATTCCCGGCCGGGGTCGAGGGAGAGGACGCGCAACTGTCCGCGGTGGAGCGGCAGCGCTCGGCGGAGCTGGAGGAGGCCACCGCCGGCTACGTCCCCATCCAGTCGCGATCGCCGCAGCGTCGGCTTCGCCCTGTCCAGCGACGCGAACTCGAACCTCCACCGGCGCCCTGACACCACCGGACACGGGGCAGACCATCTCGCGACGTGATCCCGCTTGACCTTGACACGGTGACAAGGCCTTCACTGTGGCTCGTTCCACATTTCAACGCGCTCGACGCGCGGCTGGAGGTGCAGTCGTCATGGCCATGATCTACAAGTCCGAGGCCGGTGGACGCGAGCTCCGCGACCACTACCGGCAGGTGCTGGATGCCTGGCCGGTGCCCGCCGAGCACCTACGGGTGCCGACTCGCGAGGGCGAGACCTTCGTCCTCGTCTCCGGCCCGCAGGACGCGCCGCCCATGGTGCTGCTGCACGGCTCGGGCGCGAACGCGTCGATGTGGCGAGGAGATATCGCCACCTGGTCGCAGCACTTCCGCAGCTACGCCGTCGACCTCGTCGGCGAGCCGGGCCTGAGCGCGCCCTCGCGCCCCGCTCTGGACTCCGACGCCGTATCCCTCTGGCTGGACGACGTACGGGAGGGGCTCGGGATCACCAACGCCGCGTTCGTCGGCGCGTCCCTCGGCGGCTGGACGGCCCTGGACTACGCCATCCGCCGTCCAGAACGAGTGACCCGCCTGGTGCTGATGTGCCCCGGCGGCGTGGGACGGCAGAAGGTCGGCTGGATCTTCAAGGCCCTGCTGACCCGTCCGTTCCGGCGCGATGGACTACGCGAGTCGGCGATGGCCGTCGCAGGACTGGACGGGGAGAAGGACCGGCAGGCGCTCGACGCCGTCGTCCTGACGTTCACGCACTTCAACCCGCGCAGGGAGAGGCTCCCGGTATTCCCCGACGACGCGCTGGGCGGCCTCACCATGCCCGTACTCGTCATCGTCGGTGACCGTGACGCCATGTTCGACTCCCACCAGACCGCGCGACGCGTCCGTGAGTACATCCCGCACTCGACCGTGAACCTGCTCCCCGAGGCCGGTCACGCCATCTTCGGCCAGGCCGAGCCGATCGCCGAGTTCCTCCGGGCCTGAGGTGAAAGGTCACTCAACAAGGCCGGGGCCGGGCGGCGGGCACGTGAGCGGCACCAGGCAGCAGCGCCAGAAGTGCGGCCCGGCTTCAGGTGGCGCGCACTCCTTGCCCGTCGGCCGCGGCGATCTGTGTGCATCGCTGCCGGTCACGCGGTAGCTCCGCCTCTTTGAAGCAGAGGGCGACGCTTCCGTTTCTGCGGTGCGATGAAGGGTCGACGGCCGTGCCCGGCCCGATGGCCGGGCACGGCCGTCAGGTCACTCGACCATGATCTGATGGGTGGCCTTGGCCGGCCCGGCCGTGGCCTCTCCTGACCACGACGCGAGGTAGCTGTACCTGCCGGCGATGGCCGGCGTGTCGGTGAACGTGTACGTGCCGTCGGCGTTCACGCTCACCGGCGGCAGCTTGACGCTTCCAGCGTTGACGTTGTCGACGTACACGCTGCGCTGCACGGTGAGCGTGGCCCCCGGCGAGGGCGGCTTGTCACCCGCCGTCAGCACGCCGGTCAGTTCCATGGCCGTGCCGACGACGCCTGACTGCGGCCCGTCCATGGTGAGGATGGATACGTGCCTGACCGTCACGGTGACAAAGGCGCTGCTTCGGCGGTAGTGGTCGTCGCCGTCCCAGAACACCAGGTAGGTCACCTCACCGACGTCCGACGGCCTGTCCTCGAAGGTGAACGTGCCGTTCTTCTGCGTCGTCACGCCGGTGATCGGCTCTTTCGTCCCGTCGAGCAGGCGTCGGGTCACCGCGAGCGGCTTGAGCCCGAGCGCCTTGCCGTCGGTGCGGGTGAGCCGCCCCTCGACGGTGACCGGCGAGCCGAGGAACACGCGCGCCGGAGCGCTCACCGTCAGATTGGACGCCGGCAGCGCGACGCCCGTCACCCGCCACAGCAGCAGCCGGTTCGCGGAGCTCCGCAGCAGCACGAAGACGTCCGGGCCGGAGAACGCGACGCCGTCCGGGAGCAGTTCGGCGTCCGGCTGGTCGGCCGCGAACATCGCCGCGCCGGTCGCGGCGTCGTAGAGCGTGAGGTCGGTGCCGCCCCATTGGCGTCCCGCGGCGACGTAGGCGCCGCCCGAGTCGAGCGCCACGGCCGACGGATACCCGTCCCAGCCGTCGCCGTAGGTGCCGGTCGCCGCCAGGGTCCCGGTGTCGTACCTGGTGAAGTGTCCGGGGGTGTCGGCCGCGGAGAACAGGGTGGTGCCGTCGGAGGTCAGGGCGAGGTCGCGCAGGTAGTCCATGCGCCACTCCTCGCCGTCGATCGTGCCGCGCGGCTCCGGGGTGTCGCCGCCGACGTCGTAGACCAGCATGTCGGCGTGGTGCAGGCCGGTCCGGCCGACCACGAGCGTGTCGCCGGCGGCCGCGAGCACGGGAGCGTGCAGGTGCTCGCCCCCGACCGCCACCGGCGCCGGTGTGGCCGCGCTCAGATCCAGGCCGACGACGCCGCCAGGGCCGTTGTCGCACCCGTGCCCCACCCACAGCCGCTCGCCCAGCAATGCCAGGGTGGACGGGCACGGGTGGGCCGACAGGTCGATCCGCCGGGTGACGGCGAGGCTCGCGGTGTCGATCTCGGCCACCTCGTTCGAGCCGGCGAGCGCCGCGTACAGGCGGGTGTCGTTCGCGTTCATGGCCAGCTCGCGGACGCCGGACAGGCCGGTGACGACGCCGCCGGTGAGGTTTCCGCCGGTGTCGGCCACGATGATCCGGTCGTCGGCGGCGACGAACACCCGGCCGCCGCCGACGGCCAGGTCGGCGGTGTAGGAGTCGAAGGTCACCCCGAGGTCGGTCGTGGTGTCGGCCGCCGAGGCGGCGGGGGCCGCAACCGTGAGCAGGCCGGTGAGCAGGCCGACTGCGCCGCAGTAAGCGACTAATCGACGAACCAGTGGGTGGCGCACGAAGACCTCCTACACAGATGGGAACATACGTTCTAATAACGCCTTATGGCTGCTCCCACGTCAAGATCGGCCGATCGCGCGACACCAAACCGTGATCAAGTCCGCCCCAGGTCGAAAAAAGCGACCCCGCGGGATGACGAACGCGGTGCTCTCACCGGACTTCGTACGGGAGACGCGCGACCTTTTCGACGCCCTGGCGGCTCGGCACCACGCCGAGTACGACGGCTGGGAGGCTGCGGCCACTCCGTGAGGCACAGTCACTCGGTAACGCCGATGGCCGCTACCAACCTCCTGGTAGCGGCCATGTGGCGGGACCGGCTTCGGGGTTGGTAGGGCGTGAGTGGAGTTGTCAGAAGGAGATTGGTCGATTCATCGGGCGGGGTTCCCGGTGAACGAGGTGGCGTGGTCGGTGACCCACTGGCGGAAGGTTCGCGGTGGCCTTCCAAGGAGGTCGGACACCGTCGAGGTGACGTATGCCGGGCGTCCCATCGCGGCGTTCCACGCCGCCAGGAGCATGTTCACGGCCGGGCGCGAGGCTTCCGGGGTCTCGCGCCGGAACTCGTCGGGCGGCAGTTCCTCGAACGTCAGCCGGCGGCCCAGCACGTCTCCGATGACGCTTATCTGTTCGGCCTGAGTGAGTGACTCGGGGCCGGTCAGGACGTAGTCACCGCCGGCGTGTCCGCCCTCGCGCAGGGTCCGCGCGACGACCGCGGCCACGTCTCGATCGTCGACCGGGGCCGTCTCGGCCGCGCCGTACGGCCACCGGACCACGCCTTCGCCACGGATCGCGGCGGACCACCAGAACAGGGCGTTCGACGCGAACATCCCAGGCCGGACGATCGTCGAGTCGAGTCCGGTGGCCGCGATGAGCCGCTCGATCTCGGCGTGCAGCACCGCCATCGGGTTCGGTTGCCGGAAGAACGGGTGCGGGGTCCGGTGCGGTGCGGACAGATAGACGACCCGCTGTGCGTGGGCGGCCAGCCGGTCGACGACGGCCGCCGCGGTCTGCGGCGGGGCGGTCCAGACCAGGAAGACCGTACTGATGGCGTGCAGCGCGGCGTCGAGCGATTCGGGCACCGTGAGATCGCCGGTGACGATCTCGACGTTGGCGGGCAGTGTCGCCGCCGACTCGGAGCGGCGCACGAGGGCACGGACCGGCACGCCCGCATCGGTCAGCAGGTCGACCACGGCGCGGCCGATGCGTCCGGTCGCCCCGGTGACGAGCACCGGAGGCCCTCCTGCGGGTGTCATGGCAGCCTCGCCGTCGTCGACGGAGTGCGGCGGAGTGTCTGTCTGTTCCATGGGCGCCATTTTTTCGTTACCGAGTTAAAAACGCAACCCGGTAACGAATGTTACCCTGATAGGGTGAGTGAGCCGGTCGGGCTGCGGGCCCGCAAGAAGGTACGAACCCGGGACGCGATCGCCGAGGCGGCGATCTCGCTGTTCCTGGCGCGCGGGTTCGACCAGGTATCGGTGTCCGACATCGCCGCGACGGCCGAGGTGTCGAAACCGACGCTGTTCCGCTACTTCGCCACCAAGGAAGACCTGATCCTGCACCGCTTCGCCGACCACAACGGTGAGGCCGCACGCGTGGTCCGCGATCGCCCTCCGGGTATCGCGCCGACAGCGGCGCTGCACCGGCATTTCCTGGCCGGTCTCGACCGCTTCGAGCCGGTCACCGGCCTCAACGATCATCCTGAGGTGGTGGCGTTTCATCGGCTGGTGTTCACCACCCCAACCCTGGCGGGACGGCTCCTGCAGTACATGCTCGACGACGAGGACGCATTGGCCGCCGTCCTCGACCCGGGTGTCCGGGGCCGGCTGCAAGCCGCCCAGGTGATCGCGGTTCAACGCGTACTGGCCCGGACCAACTGGCAGAAGATCGCCGACGGGCGGACCGCACACGATGTGCACCCCGAGGCGGTCGCCGACGCAGACCATGCCTTCGCCCAACTGTGCCACGCGACGGGCAACTCCTAGCCCGCTGCGCCCGCACACTCCGGCCGGCGCCGACAGCAGGCCCCACCTCGCGAGTGATCCGCCCCGCCACCAACCGCACAACACCACGACGACCACTGGGGTTCGCACGCCCACCGGCCGATCCCACACGCGCTCACAGCGGTCCACCACCACCAGCCCCCTCCGCCAAAGCCACCACACGAGCCGAAACCAGCCCGCCCAGCGGCCACAGGACCAGCGCCATCTCCGCTACCCGGAGTGTCGGGGCAGATCAGGCCGCAGGTGGCTGCGGCGAGTTCGGTGGACATGGCTCACGGTCGCTTGACCTCGATTGAGGTTGAGGTTGGAGACTTCTCTGCACCGGTGCGCGGGTGGGCCAAGTGCGAGGGAGCAATCGACATGCGGGTGGTACAGGCGATGCGTTTCGGAGGTCCCGAGGTGCTGGTTCCGGGCGAGGTGCCGGATCCGGTCGCCGGGCCGGGCCAGGTGGTCGTCGACGTATCCGTCGCGGGCATCACATTCGTCGAGACGCAGATCCGGCGTGGCATCGACAAGTGGCACAGCAGGCCCGAGCTGCCGTACGTGCCGGGCGGTACGGTGGCCGGCCGGGTGAGTTCGCTCGGGGAGGACGTGGATCCGGGCTGGTCAGGACGGCGCGTCATCGCCGGCACCGGGGAGAGCGGCGGCTTCGCCGAGCGCGCGGTGGCCGCCGTGGAGGACCTGATCCCGGTGCCGGAAGGACTGGGACTGCCCGAGGCCGTCGCCCTGCACACCGACGGCAGCACCGCGTTGGGCCTGGTCGAGGGAGCCCGGATTCGTTCCGGGGAGTGGGTGCTGGTCGAAGCGGCGAGTGGCGGTGTCGGCAGCCTGCTGGTGCAACTGGCTCAGGCGGCCGGCGCCAGGGTCATCGGAGCCGCGCGCGGCGCGCGGAAGCTGGAGCTGGCTCGCGATCTGGGCGCGGAGGTCGCGGTCGACTACTCCGATCCCAACTGGACGAAGCAGGTACGTGAGGCGACCGGTGGTGCGGGCCCCGATGTGGTGTTCGACGGGGTCGGTGGAGAGATCGGCCAGGCCTCGTTCGAGGTGACGGCGGACGGCGGCCGCTTCTCCGTCCACGGCGCCTCCAGCGGCCAGGTCACGGCGATCGACCCTGAGCAGGCGCGACAGCGCGGGATCGAGGTGATCGGGATCGAGCAGCTCTTCGGTTTCGGGCCACGGATGGGCCGGTGGGCCGAGCAGATGATGTCGGAAGCGGTGGCGGGCCGGATCCGGCCGATCATCGGGCAGACCTTCCCGCTGGAACGCGCCGCGGACGCGCACACCGCGATCGAATCACGCAGTGCCCTGGGCAAGACCCTGCTCCTGATCTGACAGCGCCCCAAGACATCCCCGCCGAGCCACACGCCGCGATCAATCAGCCGGAACGACTGGACGGCCCCCAGTGTGTGTTCATCGGTGAGGTCTCGTCATTCGTCGGCATGGTGCCGGTCGTCAGTCGACCACCTCACTGACCGCGGACCCGGCGGCCTCGTCGACGCGGTTCTTGCCCGAGGCGAACGCGGCGACCGGGGACCGCAGGGTGAGGTCGTTGACCGCGCAGGACAACCGCGGGCGGTGGTGTGGATCAAGACCGTGGCGTGTGCCTGGCGGTTGATCATCGCCCCGCGATGACCACATCACCCCAGATACCGTTACGCCCGGCCGGCCATGCGTACTCTTGGCACCGGCGCCGACTCGCGCCCCATACATCCGGTGAGGCCAATTCGCCGAGATCATCCCGGCGAACCGGCGGACTCGAACGCGCAAGATATCGATCTCAGAATATAAGGCTTTCCGGTACGGCGAGCGAGGAGCCGAGAGGCTCATCACTCAGATATCAGCGCCTCTCGTAAAATCCAAAATCGAGAATGCTCTGCCCGCCGTACACGGATTTATTGGGGCAGTATGCCGTCGAATACGAACTGGACGGCATGTATACCCAGTTGCCGTATGCCGAGCCGTAGGTGCCGTCGGGATAATCGCAGAAAGCGACCGCCCGATAGGAACCCGTCCCCGACTGGCAGACCGCGATGGAAGCAGTCCGCGAGGCGGCCCCCGCAGAACAGTTGGTCGGAATAGCATGGGCAGGAGCGGCCGTGAATGTGGTCGTAGCGATCCCCGCTGCGCAGGCCAGTGTGAGACTTGTGATTCGTAGACGCATTGCTTTCCTTTCCCCTGTGAGGGTTCTACCGTCCAGCAGCGAACGATGATGATGTTGCGATGACCGGCCGGCGACCAACGGGTCTTTTACATGGGTCCAGTCCGGACCGTTTAGAACCTAGATAATGATCACCGATTAGTTGGAATCTTGGGAACCTATAAGGTTCCAGGGTGCTGCGTTCCCCCTCGCAGCGTGGAGACCGAATTAGGAAAGGTTCAAGCGTGTCAGGTACCACGAGGCGCCACTTTGATCCGGAGTTCCGTGCCGGGGCGGTGCGCATCGTCAGGGAGGCCGGCAAGCCCGTCTCGCACGTCGCACGAGATTGAGGTACCTCAAATATCCCAGACAGTCGGCTACATAAGCTGATAGAGGTTCTGGGCGACAAAACCATGCGCACCCCACCCGAGCAACTGAACGAGCCGATCGCAGAGCGCGAGCCCTACCGGCTCAAGCTCAAACAGAGCCCCGACGCCCAAGAACGCATACGACTGCAATGTCCGGCCGCGGGTCCTTCCCCCTCGGTGACCTGCCCGCGCCGGGGCCACACCCGCCCCACCCCACCCGCCTCTCCCGCGGCGGTGGATCTGGCCAACGCCCGCCAGCGCGCCGCCCACCTGGCCGCCAAACCCACGATCCAACTGCCCGACAACGAAAGAAAACGGCCCCTTCCCCTGGCCGAACTGCCACGCATCTGCCAGAAGTCGACCATCACGCTGCGCCCCGACGACCTCGGCATCAAAGACAAGCTCCGCCAGGACCGGCACTACCTCACCCCCACCTGGCAGGACGCCTACAAGAGCATCCGAGCCAACACCGAAGGCATCAACGGCAGGATCAAGGGCCACCACATCGATGTCGGTGACCCCAAGAACCGGCTCGCGCACGGCCGCGTGGCCCAAACACTGCTGACCGCGCTCATGGTCTGCCTGGCCAACCAGCACATCCTGCTCAGCTGGCGGCAGACCCACGACCGCCCCGAGGAGCCCGTACCTCAGGACACGACGATGCTCGACGAGCACGACCTCGCCCCGCCCAGCGCCGACAGCAGACCACCACCTCGCGAATGATCCGCCCCGCCACCAACCGCACAACACCACGACGACCGCTGGGTTTCGCACGCCCACCGGCCGGCCCCACACGCGCTCACAGCGGTCCACCACCACCAGCGCCCTCCGCCAGGACCACCGCACGAGCCAAAATCAGCCCGTCCAGCGGCCACAGAACCTCGGAAACGATGAAATCCCGCCCGATCAAGCGATCGGACGGGATCTCGTCAACCGTTCCTGAGCGAACTCAAGAACGGCCCTGGGTGGGGAGTTCACGAGTGCAGTTGAGCTTGGAGAATGCGAGGCATTGAAGATCGTTTCCCAGCGGGGAAGTGATCGTTTCCCGCAGGGGCTGTGGCCGGAGATTGGAGGGAGGCCGGACTACCGCCAGCAGCCCGGCGAGCGTCGGCGTCCCTCACTCTGCCGGGAGTGCCCGTCGCAGCGGCTCGTCCGGCAGCGCCGTGCGGTCGGTACCGGTGGTGGTGCCGAGGTCCTGAACGTCCGGCCCGGTCGAGCCCCCGTACGTGGCGATCTTATATTCGACCGCCGTGAGGGAAAGGGTCAGCTCACGGATCCGGCGGCGGATGGTGTCGCGATGTTCGACCAGCACATCGAGCCGCTCCGGCACCGTGTGCCCTCCGGCATCGACGAGCGAGATGTAGTGCTGCAGGTCACGCATCGGCATACCGGACAGCCGCATCCGGGTGAGGAACACCAGGCGCCGAACCGCTTCGGCGTCGTAGACGCGATGACCATTACCGTCGCGGGCCACCTCGACCAGCCCGGCCCGCTCGTAATAGCGCAGCGTGTGAGGTGAGATGTCGAGGAGGCCGGCAACCTCGGCGATCGTCATCGTCTCGGGCAGATCGACCAGGTCGGCGAGGCGGTGGATCGCCTCGACCGACAGCGGACCGTCGTCCCCGAGCGCTTCGAGCGCTCTGGTCATCAGATCGTCGGTGGCCATGACCACGAGCCTAGATGGGCCGTACCGATGCGGAGACACCCTCGAAGTCGGCGCTGCGGGCGGTCTCGGCCCACTGCTCGACCTCGTCCAGGCCGCGCCGGTAGGCACGCGAGATACGCTCGACCGCCTCGCGCCCGAGCGGCAGCCGCAGCGGCACCTCGTCGCCGTGCGCGAGGGACACGATGATCTCGGCCGCCCGCGCCGGGTCACCTTCCTGGCGGCCGTCGGTCCCGGCCATGTCCGCACGGACGTCGGCGAGCAAGTCACGATAGGTCGCGGACGGCTCGACGAACTCGAGCACGTCGCCCCCATTGAAGCCGGTCCTGAACCGGCTGGGCTCGACGAGCATCACCCGGATCCCGAACGGCGCGACCTCCCCGGCCAGGGCCTCGGACCAGCCTTCGAGGGCGAACTTCGACGCGGAGTACGCCGACACGCCGGGGAACGACGTCCGCCCACCCTGGCTGCTCATCTGCACGATCGTCCCGGTGCCCCGCTCACGCATCGTGGGCAGCGCCGCCCGGACGAGCGCGGCGGGGCCGAACAGGTGCAGATCCATCAACTCGCGCAACTGCGCGTCACTGACCTCCTCAACCGCTCCGACCACGGCCCGTCCCGCGTTGTTGACCAGCACGTCGAGCTGACCGAAGCGGTCGAGGGTGTCGCGCACGAGGCCCGCGGCCGCCGCGACGTCCCGGGCGTCGAACTTCGCGATCAGGCAGTCGTCCGGGTACTCGGCCTCCAGATCGGCCACACTCTCGGGCCGGCGCACCGCCGCCACCACGTGGTCACCCGCCGCGAGCGCCGACTCCGCCAGTGCGCGTCCGAACCCGCGGGACGCGCCAGTGATGATCCAGGTCTGTGTCGTCATGGCGGGGACGCTATGCCTTCGAGCGCGCTCGAACGCAAAACCGACGTGACCCCCAAAACGGAAGATCGTGCCCGGAAGCGCAAGGGAACGTGGACCGCCACCTGCCCGCTCCGGCTCTTGAGGGTGAGCCTCCCCCGGTAGCGCCCCGCCCACCGTCGGCTTCGCCATGCCCAACGGCCGGATCTTGCTCCCCCATCAGCGGCCTGACACCACCCGGGCCTTCCCCGACACTGACTCCGCAGCCCTCAAAACCAGGACGAACCCGATTCGGAAACCCAGAAACGACAAGATCCCGCCCGATCGCGATGATCAGACGGGATCCCGTCAACCTCAGTCCAGCCGCCTCAAGAACGGCCTCTGGTGGAGATGGGGGGATTCGAACCCCTGACCCCTTCGATGCGAACCCTGGTAGGACGTGCCGGACCTGCTCGCCGGATGCCGTCTGGTGTCGTCAGGTACCGTGCTGATGCCGTCTGATGATCTCGGCCACGCCCCCGTGTCAGCGGGTTCGCTGACTTTTCGCTGACTCTGATCAGCCCTCCGCGGGCCAGTTCTCCTCGCCGGTCGCGAAGTCTCCACGCTGCGACAAGGTGATCATCTGCCCCTCCTCGCGTAGCATGGCCACCGCCTGGCGAGCGACGCCACGAGCGATGCCTTAACTTCTGACCGTCTCGGGCTTGATCGCAGTATGGGTCAGTCGCCGTCCGTCGTCTTCCCTCACCGTTGACGAATACGACGGATGCGCCTCCGACAGCTCCCGGATCGTTGCCCCCCTGCCATGCCACACGCAAAGGAGCGCCCCATGGATCCGATCCATGCGCGATACGCCGAACTTCTCGAAGCCGGTTTCCCTGACGGCCAAGTGTGCGTGACCTGGTGTAAGAACAACGACTTGGAAGAGGTCGCCCACTACTTCGGCGCGGCTCCCGGAACAGGGTCGTGGGCCACGCTCGACGAGCTCGAGGATCTGGAGGAGGAGCACGGAGAGGAACTGGTCGAGCTCACCACGACGGGCGAATGGACGATCGCCCTGGAACCCAGCGGATTCCAGGGAGTGCGCTCCGCGGTTCTGGAGCCTTTGTCGGCTGGCGGATGTGCCTTAAGTGTGTTCTGGAACGTCGAGTGGGACAGCAAGGTGGCTTACGCCGTCGACGGCCGGGTCGTCACGTCCTTTGACTTGCTGGACATCGGGCAGCGCTCAGGCAGTGATCCGACCGCCTTGGACGAGCTTCTGCATCAGGTCGGCCTGCACGACGGCCTGCCAGCGCAGGCGCGCAAGGCACGGGTTCTGGCCCTGGGCGAAGTGATCAGCGGGCAGCGCCTCACCCCGCGGTGGCTGCGCTCCGATCAGTTCACGATCCTTGTCACCGACCCACTGCCCAACCCCCTCGTGCCCGCCACCCTTCGGAATCCGCGCGCGCCCTTCCTGGACGAGCCGGAGATGGCGCGGATTCTCGCCGACCCCTCGCCGGCCGTACTGCTCGACATCACCAAGCTGGCCGTCTCCTTCGCCGTCGCCGCGATCGATTTGGAAGATTCACTCGGCGAGGAGACACTGCGGGTGCTGGAGCACGGCGAGCGCTCGCCTGGCGAACGTGAGGCACTGCGGTCGCGGCTGGCCCGGCTGTGTACCGAGACCGATGGGCAGGCCAAGCAGATCCTGGCGCGCTCCACGCCGGGCGCGACCGACGAGGTGATGCCACTGTGGCGGAAGAGCGCCGCGCTTGTCCTTCTGGAGCAGGCTCTGGGCCCTTCTCCCGTCGACGCGGCCCGTTCCGCTGCCGAGCGGGCGGGGAATTTCTGCACGACCGGAACAGACCACATGCGCCTGCGCGTGCTAAGCAACGTCGTCGAACGCGTCGCATATGACCTGCGACACCTTTGACCGCCCCCAGATCAAAATCTGTGTGTCCACCGGCGACCAACACACCGCATAACCCGCTGCCACATGCATGATCGATGGCTTGTCGAACTGCCACATAGATCCCGAGCAACAAGAAGGCCCGGCTCCATGATCTGGAACCGGGCCTTCTCAATCTTGTGGAGATGAGGGGATTCGAACCCCTGACCCCTTCGATGCGAACGAAGTGCGCTACCGGACTGCGCTACATCCCCAAGACGTGGACTAGATTAGCAAACTTCCAGGGGCACTCGCGCCATCCAGAGCCACCGTCGGTGCCACCGTCAGTCGCCGACCGCGCGGCGGGGGCTCTCGGCGTACTGGTCGAAGAGTTCGTCGCGGAGCGCGGTCAGGTCGATGACCTCGGCCACCGGGCGCTGGGCCTCCAGCAGGGCGGCGCGGCGGCGGGCGCGTCTGGCACGTTCCGCGCGGGCCTTGGCGGCCGCTCTCCGCTGCTCGGCGTCGATCTGCACGGTGACCCGGAGGATGGCCAGATAGGTCCCCAGCAGCACCACTGAGGGCGCCACACCCCACCAGGGGATGATCCGGACGGCGGCCGTCACCACGGAGGCGAGCAGGAGCAGCACGCACCAGAAGGTCAGCCGCCTGCGCTTGGCCACCTGCCTCCCCCTGCGCCGGAGCTCGGCGCGACGGCGCTCGGCCGCGGCCCTACGCGGGTTGGGCCGGCCGGCCGGGGGCGAGGTCCGCGCGTCCGCCGGGGTCTTCCCGGCGGCGGGCGAGGGCACGTCGTCGTCCGCCGGGAACTCCGACGTGCTCTCGGCGGCGGAAAGGGCTCCCGAGGAGGACTCCGGAGAGGAGGCGTGCGGCGGCTCGACCAGGGTCTCGGTGGAGTCCTCGTCGTAGGCGTACGACTCGGGGTCCTTGGCCGTCTCGACGAGGGTGTTGCGGTCGCGGCGCAGCCACATGGGCACGAGCACGCACAGCCACATGATGACAATGGCCAGATACAGGACGACGCTGCTCACGGCCACCTCCGGGCAGCACGAAGACACGGGTGGTCCCCCGGCGCCTTCGATGTGCTCATGTCACGCACCGTAAGACCGCGTGTCACTATTTGACGAGCATTCGATGCGGTGTGTCGCGAGATCTTCAAACCTCTTCGTGCGGAGTGCCGCCATGGGCGGCCGCCTCACGGGCCCGCCGCCACCGCACCAGCAACCCTCTCGGTGCGTCTTCGACCGTGAGCGCGTAACAGATATGGTCGCGCCAGGCACCATCGATGTGTAGATGCCTACGTCTGATGCCCTCTTCCCTGAAACCAAGCTTTTCAACCACTCTGCGGCTTGCGTGATTTTCCGGGCGAATGTTGGCCTCGACGCGATGCAGTCCGGTGGTGAAGAAGCAGTGGTCGACCGCCATCGCGACCGCGGTGGGGGCGATCCCGCGACCGGCCAGCGCGCCGTCCACCCAGTAGCCGATCTGTGCCGACCTGGCGGAGCCCCAGACGATGGCGCCCACGGTGAGCTGCCCGGCGAAGGCACCCTCGTAGGTGATCACCCACGGTAGCGCGAGGCCCTGCCGGGCCTCCCTGCGCAGGGTTCCGGCCATCGAGATGTAGGGACCGAGGCCGGTCTTGAAGAGGGGGGTCTCGGGATTGCTCGGCTCCCAGGGACGGAGCCAGTTCGCGTTGCGCAGCCGCGACTCCCGCCAGACGCGTACGTCCCGCAGCCGCAGCGGTCGAAGTCCTACCGGACCTTCCGTCAGGGTCACCGGCCAGCCACGAAGTCGATCCACGCCCTCCATCATCCCCCCAACACCGCCCACCGTGCCATGGGAGCCGGGGCAGCGGCCGCGAGGGGCCCGCGCGAGGGTACGGGTCAGCGAGGGTGGTCTCCCCCGCGAATCTGGTCCACGGCGTGCCGGAGCACGGGCGCCAGCACGGCCATGCCGTCGCGCACCCCTCCGGAGGAACCCGGCAGGTTGACGATCAGCGTGCCGCCCGCCTGCCCGGCGAGCCCGCGCGACAGGATCGAGGTGGGCACCTTCTCCCGGTTGACCTGACGGATGGCCTCGGCGATGCCGGGGACCTCCCTGTCGATCACCCGCCGGGTCATCTCCGGGGTGAGGTCGGCCGGGGTCAGCCCGGTGCCGCCGGTGGTGACGATCACGTCGTACCCCTCGGCCACCCCGGAGCGGAGCGCCGCCTCGACCGGCTCGCCGTCGGGAACCACCCTCGGCCCCTCCACCTCGCACCCGGCCTCGGCGAGCAGCCCGGCCAGCAGCTTCCCGGACGTGTCCTGGTACGTCCCGGCGGCGGCCCGGTTGGACGCGGTGACCACCAGAGCTCTCACGAGGTTCCCCTGGTCCAGACGCCCGTCTTGCCGCCGGTCTTCTCCTCGACCCGGACATCGGTGATCACGGCGGCCGGGTCGACCGCCTTGACCATGTCGATCAGGGCGAGCGCGGCGACCGAGACCGCGGTCAGCGCCTCCATCTCGACCCCGGTACGGTCGGCGGTCCTGACCCGTACCGTGATCTCCACGCCGTCGTCGACCACGGCCAGCTCGACCTTGACCCCGTGCAGCGCGATGGGGTGGCAGAGCGGGATCAGGTCGGGGGTCCGCTTGGCACCCATGATCCCGGCGATCCGCGCGGTGCCGATCGCGTCGCCCTTGGGGACCTCCCCCGACCGCAGCAGCGCCACGGCCTCGGCCGAGAGCAACACCCTGCCGGTGGCGGTCGCGGTACGGACGGAGACGTCCTTGGCCGAGACGTCCACCATGCGCGCCGCGCCGGTCTCGTCGATGTGTGTGAATCCAGTCACAGCGGGATGACCTCCACCTTCGCTCCCTCGGGAAGCTCGACGACGTCCTCGGGGACCACGATCAGCGCGTTGGCCGCGGCCAGCGCGGCGAGCTGGTGGGACCCCTGCCTGCGCACCGGGTCGACGGTGCCGCCGGGACCGAGCACGCCGCGCAGGTAGGAGCGCTTCCCCTCGGGCGAGCGGAGCGGCCCGGTGGTGATCGCCCGCACGGTCGGCGTGGGCTCGGCGGCCAGCCCGCCCATCTTCCGTAGCGCGGGCCGGACGAACACCATGAACGACACGAACGACGACACCGGGTTGCCCGGCAGCGTGAAGATCGGGATGTGGTCCTCGCCGACCACGCCGAAGCCCTGGGGCATGCCCGGCTGCATGGCGACCCGATCGAAGCGGACCGTGCCGAGCGGCCCGAGGGCCTCCTTGACCGGCTCGTACGCCCCCATCGAGACACCGCCGCTGGTGATCACCAGATCGGCCCGCAGCAGCTGCGCGTCGAGCTGGTCGAGGAAGCGCGCGGCGTCGTCGGCGACGATCCCGGCCCGGTAACCCTCGCCACCCGCCTCACGGACCGCGGCGATCAGGGCGAAGCTGTTGGACTCCCAGATCTGACCGTCGCCCAGGGGCAGGCCGGGCTCGACCAGCTCGGCCCCGGTGGATATCACCACCACCCTCGGACGGGGCCGCACCAGCACCCGGCGGCGGCCCACCCCGGCCAGCACCCCGAGCTGCGCGGGCCCGATCGGGGTGCCCGCGGGCAGCACGACGTCGCCGGCGCGCACGTCCTCCCCCGACCTGCGGATGGCGTTCCCCGGCGGCGCGGGACGGTTGATCAGCACCTGTGCCGTGCCGCCGTCGGTCCACTCGACCGGGATCACCGCGTCGGCCCCGGCGGGCAGCGGGGCCCCCGTCATGATCCGCATGACCATGCCGGGGCCGATGGCCTGCACCCGGCCGTCACCCGCCGCGATGTCGTCGATCACCGGGAGCGTCACCGGGGCGTCGGCGACGTCCTCGGCCCGCACGGCGTAGCCGTCCATCGCGGAGTTGTCGAAGGGCGGCAGCGGAACCGGGGCCGTGACCTCCTCGGCCAGCGTGGTGCCCAGCGCCTGCTCCAGCTCCACCTCCAGCGGGGCGAGGACCCGGACCGTGCGCAGGATGTCGGAAAGGTGGTCGTCTACCGATCTCATGAAGCTCATCGCGCGGCCAGGAACTCCTTGAGCCAGGGCAGGAACTCCGGCGCCAGGTCGGGGCGGTCGGCGGCGAACTGCACCACCGTCCGCAGGTAATCGAGCTTGTTGCCGGTGTCGTAGCGGCGGCCCCGGAACAGCACCCCGTGCACCGGGCCACCCTGGTCGTTGCCACGCCCGGCTAGGGTACGCAGGGCGTCGGTGAGCTGGATCTCGTTGCCGCGTCCCGGCGGGGTGTTCTCCAGGACCTCGAAGACGGCCGGGTCGATCACGTACCGGCCGATGATCGCCCAGTTGGACGGGGCCTCGTCCGCGGGCGGCTTCTCCACCAGGTCGGTCACCCTGACCACGTCCTCCTCGTCGGTGGGCACGATGGCGGCGCAGCCGTACAGGGAGACCTGTTCCCTGGGGACCTCCATCAGCGCGATGACGCTGCCACCGTGCGTGCCGCGCACCTCGATCATGCGCTTGAGCAGCTCGTCGCGATAGTCGATGAGGTCGTCACCGAGCAGGCACGCGAAGGGGTTGTCGCCCACGTGCTGCTTGGCGCAGAGGACGGCGTGGCCGAGGCCGCGCGGCGTACCCTGCCGTACGTAGTGGATGGTGGCCAGGTCCGCGGGCTCGCGTACCTGGGAGAGGCGCTCGTCGTCGCCCTTGGCCTCCAGGGCCTCCTCAAGCTCGACCGCCCGGTCGAAGTGGTCCTCGATGGAACGCTTGTTCTTCCCGGTGACCATGAGGACGTCGAGCAGTCCGGCGGAGACCGCCTCCTCGACGACATACTGGATCGCGGGCTTGTCGACGATCGGCAACATCTCCTTGGGGGTCGCCTTGGTCGCCGGAAGAAAACGGGTGCCCAGACCCGCCGCGGGGACAACGGCTTTCGTCACAGCTTCGAAGTCGGCCATAACCAAAACCATAGTGGAGGGACCCGTGGACAAGCTGAGGCTGCGTGCCACTATCGAAGCGGCGCGGGCCGCGATCCCCGATGAGCGGCGCCAGGCGGCCTCCGTCCAGATCAGGGAATCCCTGCTGGACCGGCCCTGGGTCCAGATGGCCGGGCTCGTCGCGTGCTACTGGTCGATCGGGACGGAGCCCGCGACCCACGGGCTGGTCTTCGCCTTGTGGAAGCACGGCGCGACCGTGATCCTGCCCGTGCTGCGCGACGACAACGATCTCGACTGGGCCGTGTACGACGGCCCGGACACCCTGGCCCCCGGCCGCTTCGGGATCATGGAACCGGTCGACACCCGGCGCGGTGTCGACGCGATCAGGACCGCGGCACTGGTGATCGTGCCCGCACTGGCGGTGGACCTGTCCACCGGGGTGCGGCTCGGGCGGGGCGGCGGCTCCTACGACCGGGCACTGGCCAGGGTCGGCCCGAACGTGCCGACCGTGGCCCTGCTGCACGAGGGCGAGTTGCTCGACGACGTGCCCGCCGAGCCGCACGACGTGGCGGTCCGCTACGCGGCGACACCCGAGGGGATCTTCAGGACGGGCGCCACGGGCACCTGAGCCGGCACACGAGCGCCCCGACCGCCCGGGAAACCTCCGACACCGGCGCCGGGAACACGGGCCCGACCACGGTGGGTCACCGGAATCCGCATCCGAACACGCGACCGGCGGGCGAAATCACCGCCCGCCCCGGGCCGGTGTGCGTCCGAGCCGTGACCCGTTGTGCGCGTGGGGCGTGTGTGACGCCCCTTCCGAATGCGACACAATGGTCCCCGGAGACAGAGAGGGGACCAGATGGGGGTCGACGTCTGGCTGCTTCTCGGCGCCGGAGTCGTCATCGCGGCCATCGTCGCCGTACGTGTCGCTCACTGGAGCGGACTGCCCAGCCTCCTGCTCTTCCTGGGCTTCGGGGTGATCCTCGGTGAGTCCGGGCTCGGGCTGCAGTTCGAGAACCCGGAGCTCGCGCAGCAGATAGGCCTGATCGCGCTGGCGATCATCCTGGCCGAGGGTGGCCTGACCACCACCTGGAGCCACGTCAGGGGAGCCATTCCCACCGCCCTGGTGCTCGCCACCGTCGGCGTGGGGGTGAGCATCGCGGCCGTCGCGGTCTCGGTGCATCTGATCCTCGCCCTGGACTGGCGGACCGCGCTGCTGGTCGGCGCGATCCTCGCCTCCACCGACGCCGCCGCCGTCTTCTCCGTGCTACGCCGCCTGCCGCTGCCGCCGCGCCTCGCGGGCATCCTGGAGGCCGAGTCGGGTTTCAACGACGCGCCCACGGTGATCGCGGTGATGCTGCTGAGCACCGCCACCTCGCCCAGCCTCGGGACCGCGCTGTTCGACGTGCTCTTCGAGCTGGTGGTGGGCGCGGCCGTCGGCCTGGCGGTCGCCCCGCTCGGCATCTACGCGCTGCGCCGCATCGCGCTGCCCGTCTCCGGCCTGTATCCCATCGCGGTGCTGGCCCTGGCGTTCGTCGCCTACGCGGGAGCCGTGTTGCTGCACGGCAGCGGCTTCCTGGCGATCTATCTCGCGACGCTGGTCATGGGCAACTCCCGGATGCCGCACCGCGCGTCCTCGCGGGGGTTCGCCGAGGGCGTGGCCTGGCTGGCCCAGATCGGCCTGTTCGTCATGCTCGGGATACTGGTCAGCCCCTCGGAGATGCCGGCCGCGATCGTGCCCGGCCTGGTCGCCGGGCTGATCCTGGTCGCGGTCGCCCGCCCTCTGTCGATCATGGTTTCCGCCCTCGTGACCCGTCTGACGGGCATCGCCAGGCTCAGCTGGCGGGAACAGGCGTTCCTGTCGTGGGCCGGGTTGCGCGGCGCGGTGCCCATCGTGCTCGCGACCATCCCCTGGGCCGCCACCTCCATCGAGAACGGCACGGCCAAGCTCGTGTTCAACGAGGTCTTCGTGATCGTCGTCGTCTACACGCTGCTACAGGGGCCGACCCTGCCGTTCGTGGCGAAACTCCTCGGGCTGTCCACCCCCGACGAGGCCCGCGACCTGGAGGTCGAGTCGGCGCCGCTGGAGGAGCTCAACGCCGACCTGCTCCAGGTCAGGGTGCCGCCGACGTCCAAGCTGCAGGGTGTGGAGATCTTCGAGCTGCGGCTGCCCAGGGACGCCCAGGTGACGCTGATCGTCAGGGAGGGCCGGACGTTCGTCCCCACCGACTCCACCAGGCTCAAGGTCGAGGACCAGCTCCTGATCGTGACGACCGCCGCCTGCCGGGACACCGTCGAGCGCCGGATGCGGGCGATCAGCCGCAGGGGCAAACTCGCGGGCTGGTACGGCGAGCGCGGCGTCTGATCGAGATCTCCCTATGGAATGCGAAGACTCCAACTCGCGTTTAAGCTTGTCGGCTGCGTACCATTAGCAGTCGCGCCACTAGAGTGCCAATCGGCGCGGACCACACGAGGAGGAGCGCGTGCCCACCTACCAGTACGCCTGCAGTGCCTGTAACCACCAGTTCGAAATCGTCCAGAAGTTCTCCGACGACGCTCTCACCGAGTGCCCGAGCTGCGCGGGCGACCTGCGCAAGGTGTTCTCCGCGGTCGGCATCGTCTTCAAGGGTTCGGGCTTCTACCGGACCGACAGCCGGTCGTCCTCGTCCAGCACGGTGAGCTCGTCGAGCTCCTCGGACTCGTCCGGCTCGTCGAAGTCGTCCGAGTCGTCGAGCTCCTCGACCTCGTCGGAGTCGAAGTCGGACTCGAAGTCCGACGCCAAGCCGGCGAAGGTGGCGAGCAGCCCGGCTGCCGCGGCGTCCTAGGTTCCCGGCCGCCGAGAGGTTCGGTCGCCCGACGGGCGGTCGGCCGTCGAGCCGAGCAATTCCCGGGGGAGCCTGTCCAGCAGTTCCCCGAGTTCGGGATGCTCGGCCGGGTCCCAGTCGCCGATCAGCCGTGCGAGCCCTCCGCGCGCCTCTTCCACCAGGCGGCTCGCCAACCGCTCGCCTTCGGGGGTGAGTTCCAGGACCTTTCGGTCCCCTGATCGGCGGATCAGGCCGCGCTCGACGAGCGTGTCCGCGTACGGCCGGCCCTCCTCGGCGGTCACCCCCGTCCGCGCCGCGAGTTCCGGGGTTATCTTGGGTTCTTGGCCCTTCAACGCAGGTCAGGACGTGATGATCTTGTCAGGCACGTAAGGCGTGTTGGCCGGGGTTGAAGGTCACCGGAACGGAAGACGCCGTAGCGACCGGCGGTGACGTCGCCGTCTTCCGCGACGGCGATCCCGACCAGGACAGCCCCGACCAGGAGGTCGTTGACGAAGCCGCGGAGCCGAGCACGGTGCCCAGGTTCAGCCCCAGGACCGTGCACCCGCAGCGGAGGTGGACCAAGCATCTCGACGCTGGTCCAGGCCAGCGTCGACGTCATCGCGGTCCTTCCGGCGGCTGCTGACGGGTTCGTCGGCCTTCAGGGAAGCTCAGGCGGTTCCTTCAGCATCACGACCGTCGACATGGTGGCGCGGGTGCCGCTCTGGCTGACCGTCACGTTGTCATCGGCCTGCGGCGGCGGGCTGCCAGGCGGGTCTTGGGTCACCTCTCTGCCACGCTTGCGATGTATTTGGCCGCCAGAAGCAACCCTTGGCTTCATTCGCCGAAGTGCCGGCCCGCTTCGCGCACAGGTCAGCGCTGCATGTCGATGATGAGCTTCCCACGGACTCCGCCGGCTTCGAGTCGTCGGTGAGCCTCTGTGACGTCGCCGATCGGGTAGACGGCGTCGATCACAGGGCGGACGCTGCCCGCCTCGGCGGAGGCGGTGAGCTCGGCTATCCGCGCGGGGGAAGGGTTGTTGCTGAAGAGTTTCATGCGCCGGGGCGAGAGGGCGGCTCGCAGTCCCGTGGTGGCCATGGAGGTCAGGATTCGGTCCTGGTCGAAGGCCAGCGCGACCATGCGGCCACGACGATCGAGCCGGGCCTGGTAGGCCCCGAGATCGGTGCCCACGACGTCGAGGATCACATCGTAATGACCGAGGTCCTGCGGCCGGGTCGTGCGGTAGTCCAGGGCCGCGTCGGCGCCGAGTTCGGTGACCCAGCCGAGATTGCGTGCGCCGGCGAGCGCGGTGACGTGGGCGCCGAGCGCCTTGCCCAGTTGCACGGCGATGCTGCCGACGCCGCCTGTGGCGCCGCGGACCAGGAGCCGTTCACCGCTGGTGAGGCCGGCCTTGTCGGTCAGGGCGGTCAGGACGGTGGTGCCCGACGAGGGCAGGGCGGCGGCGTCCAGCAGGCTCAGGTTCTTGGGGGCCCGGGCGAGCCGTTGTTCGGGGACGGTGACGTAGTCGGCGATGGCGCCGAAGGCGAAGTGCGGCATCAACCCCCACACCTCCTCTCCCTCGCTCCAGGCGTGTACGCCGGAGCCCAGGGCCGCGATGCGGCCGGTGAAGTCGCCCCCCAGGCCGCGGGGGAAGCGGGCTCGGGCGATGCCGCGCAGTCTGCCTGCGCGGAAGGCGAGTTCTCCGGCATCCACGCTCGCGGCGCGGACCTCGACGAGCACCTCTCCCGGCCCAGGCTGAGGCGTGGGCACGTCGTTGATGCGCAGCACCTCGGGAGGGCCGAATCGGGTGTATTGGACGGCGCGCATGATCTCTCCCAATCGTCGGACCATAAGTGGGCTCGCGGCCCACTTACGGTTCGGCTACTCTAACCGGAGCGCCAGCCCACTTGTCAAAACCTGGAGGAGGCCATGCCCCACGCCGCCCGGCGACGGCCCCTGCGTGCGGACGCCCAGCGCAACTACGACCGCATCGTCAGCGCGGCCCGGGACGTCTTCGCGCGTGACGGCGCCGGCGCCGCCCTGAAGGAGATCGCCCGTCAAGCCGGGACGGGATCGGCGACGCTGCACCGCCTCTTCCCCTCCCGCCGGACCCTGCTCGAAGCCGTCTTCCACGACCGCGTCGAGGACCTTTGCGCCATGGCGGCACAACGCGCCGAGGAGAACGAGCCGGGCCCCGCGCTCCTGGCCTGGCTTGGCGACCTCAACACCTACGCGTGCGCCAGTCGCGGCCTGGCCGCCTCACTGCTGCAAGACAGCCGGGATGCCGACCTGTTGGAGCAGAACGCAGGCTGCCAGGCGATGATCACCGATGCGGCGCGCGACCTCCTGCGGCGAGCACAACAGACAGGCGCCGTACGCCCCGGGATCCGCGCCGAGGACCTGCTCGCGCTCGTCAACGCCATCTCACTGGCCGCCGAGCAGCACGATGACGACGAACAGGCGGACCGGCTGCTGGAGATCGCGATCGAGGGCATCCGAGGCCAGGCCGCATGACGGATCAGGTGGAGACGCCCTTGGCCGGCGTAGCCCTGCCGGGGTGCGTTCGCGGAGCCGCATCGATCAGGGCCGGCCGGGGCGTAGGGGGATGTCAGTGACGCGTGACACTGTGACGTCCATGAATTTGAGCGTGCGTGAAGCCGTCCTCGACGCTGGACGGGCCCTTGCCGTACCCGATCCGGTGACCGAGGCGTTCATCCGCCTCCTGCGCCCCTGCATCTACCTCTGCCCCTACGACGAACTGCCGCAAGAGCTGAAGAAGGATGCCCGGCCGGCCGCTCGGGCCCTCGGGTTTCCCCATCTGCCCGAGGACGTGGAAGTGCCCTCGTACCGGTCGCACGTGGTGACCATCGACTGCGCCGCCCTACCTGCCGATGTCCTCGACATCGACTTTCCCGCCGACGGCCACCTGGTCATCCTCGCCGAGATCACGGACGACCCGGAGGATGGCGTCATCATCCACCTCCCGGCAGGCACTGAGACCGTCGAACGACAATCGCAGTCGAAGTCTCATGAGCCGTTCCCGCTCTACGCGGTCCCGGGCACCACCAAGCCCGACCCTCTCCACTGGTCCCAGGTTGCGGAAGCGGCCGACTACGCCGAGGGCGACGCCGAGCGGGCCCGCCTCGTGACCAAGTTGATCGACGAGATAGGGGAGATTCCCGACGTCCGGTGGAAATATGACCTCCAGCTCGGCGGCTACTCCCGCGCCTTTCACAACCCGGTCGAAGACCGCGGGAAGGCACTGTTCCTCTCCATCCCGGAGAGCGCGGTCTTCGGGGACGGTTGCATCACCCTCGTCTCGGGGACCCGGGAGCAGATCGCAGAGCACCGCTACGACGAACTCGAGTTCGACGTCGAGTGCTGACATTTCCAGGACCGGCGGCCGACGGTAGGAGCGACGTCCACCGGCCCTCGCCTCCGCGCGGCCATCTTCGACTCGGCTGGCTTACGGCGGCGTGACACCGCCCGGCAAACCGAAGAACAAGCCCGCCGGGTATGGGTGGGATGGATGACGGCCGCCCGACACGAGGCGGGCATCAGTCCCGCCGGTGACCGCTCCACCGTGGCTGGCGCCGCCGCCCGCTTCCTCGGCACGCTCCAGGTCGCCACCACTCACGTTGATGTGCCGGCGGACGAAGGGCGACAGGCGTGCGATGTCTTCTCCGGCCAGAGGGTAGCCCTCGGCCTTGAGCTGATCGAGTGCCCGGTCCATGTAGAAGGTGTTCCACAGCGTGACGCAGTTGAGCACCAAGCCGAGCGCGCCGAGCTGGTCCTCCATGCCCTTGTGGTAGCGCTGGTAGAGCTCGCCCTTCTTGCCGTGGAAGTAAGGAATAACCCCACAGTTCCCTGAGCCCTCCATCGTCGCCATAGCTCCAGGACCTGGGCGTTCTCCGTACAGAGCACGTCGCTCTGGCGGTTGAAGGGATCTCGGGATCGGTGAAGCTTCTTCCTCTTCGTTGAGGTTTTTGTCGTGGTGGTGAAGCCGAGGAGTCGTGTGCCGGCCCCGGTCGAGGATGGCTCGGTCCGGTGCTGGGCGCCGCCCTGGCAGAGGACGCCTGCTCACGCGGGGGTTGGCTCCGTAGCCTCAACTGCTCGCTGGGCCGGGGTGGCCTCGCGTCGCCGGGTCCTGGGCGCCGCCCGGTGCCGCTCCGGGAACGGCTGACCGTAGACGGCCTTGGGTTCCGGCGAACCCAAGGGTGCACAACCTCCCAGACCACCCCAACAGCCTGGGCTCGACCCTTGGGTTCGCGGGAACTCTGGGGTTTCAGGGCCCTCCACTCGGGTCGGCGTCATAGGACGCAAAGTAGCTCTGTGTAATCGCGTGTCAGTGTCGACAGACTCTCTTCTGTCGACACTCCACCGGCAAACTACGAGGTCGCAGGTAGTGAGCATCAAGAACTCGTGCCGAGAATCAACGTCGGCGAACGGGTCGGTGAGTGGATTCCGACAGGCACCGGCGCGCTGTCCTGACCTGGGGATACGCCCCTACTTTGCGGTCTATGACACCGACCCGAGCGGAGGGCCTTCCAGGTTGTACCCGAAGGTTCTTTAGGAAGCTCTGACCTGCATATCCGTTGTATTTTTCGCCAGTACTACTGGGCCCCCCTTCCGGCCGACCGGGGTGGGGCCAAATCAAGGATCTGGCCCACATTTCGTGATGAATACTGCCCCGTAGCCTCGGCTGAGTCGGTGAGGATGCGTCGAGTGCGAAGATCGTTGCCTGGATGTCCTCCTCCCGCATTTGGCCGGAGTCGAGGTCGAACACGTCATGGAGGCCGGCTCCGTGGTGCGGATTGCGGCCAAGACCAGGGGCGGCCCGAGTCCGTGTCCTGGCTGCGGTTCGGTGTCGGAGAGGCTGCATAGCCGATATAGGCGCCGGTTGGCGGACGTGGCGGTGGGCGGCCGCCGAGTGGAGATCATGTTGTCGGTGCGGCGTCTGGTCTGCGGAGATACCGGCTGCACGAAGCGGACGTTCGCCGAGCAGGTGGCGGGGTTGACGGTCCGCTACGGGAGGCGCACACCACTGCTGCGCGTGATGCTGGAGAAGATCGCGGTCGCGCTGGCCGGGAGGGCTGGTGCCCGGCTGGCCTGCGGGCTGCGGGTGATCGTTGGCCGCTCTACGATGTTGCGGCTGGTGATGGCATTGCCCGACCCTGCCGCGGTCACACCGCGGGTACTGGGAGTGGACGACTTCGCGCTGCGACGCGGTCATGTCTATGGGACCGTGCTGATCGACTGCGAGACCGGGGCGCCCCTGGACCTGCTGCCCGGCCGCGACAGCCGACCACTCGCCGAATGGCTGACCGGCCGCTCGGGAGTCGAGCTGATCTGCCGGGATCGATCCGGCTCCTATGCCGAAGGAGCCCGTATCGGAGCGCCTGAGGCCACGCAGGTCGCCGACCGCTTCCATCTGTGGCAGAACCTCGGCAAGGCCGTCGAGCAATGCGTGGCCCGCCACCGCGGTTGCCTGCGCACCTCGCAAACCGAGACCACCGAATCGGCGGTGAACGCCCATAAGCCGGAGCGACAGGCCGCGCCGCTCGGAGCATTCGCCGAGCGGGCTCGCCGTCATCACGCATTGGTTCACGACCTGGTCGAACAAGGCCACGGCATTCGCGGCATCGCCCGCCGTCTCGGGTGGGGCCGCCACACCGTCCAGCGTTTTGCCCGCGCCGCCACCTGGGAGGAACTGGTCGACGGCCGCTGGAAAGGCGTCCGGCCCAGCAAGCTCGACCCGTTCAAGTCCCACCTGCGCCAGCGGTGGGAGGCCGGCTGTACCAATGCCAGACAGCTCCACCGCGAGATCACCGCCCTGGGGTTTCAGGGCAGCTACTCACTGGTTCGCGACTACCTCGACGACCATCACGAACGTCTTGCCCTCGCGCCGATCGCCCCGCCCGCACCGACGGTCCGGCAGGTCACCAGCTGGCTCACCCGCCATCCCGACAGCCTGACCGAGGACGACAAGCTGCAGCTCAAGCCGATCCTGGATCACTGTCCCGAACTCCGGGCCGCCAGCGGCCACATTCGCGTCTTCGGTGAGATGCTCACCGAGTTGTCCGGCCATGACCTGCCGGCCTGGATCTCCGCTGTCCGCGCTGACGATCTGCCTGGCCTGACATCCTTCGCAGGAGGGCTCGAAAGCGACTTGGACGCCGTCATCAACGGACTGACCATGCGCTGGAACTCCGGCCCCGTCGAAGGACGCGTGAATCACATCAAAATGATCAAGCGCCAAATGTTCGGCCGCGCCGGCCTGCCCCTACTACGAAAGCGGGTCCTGCTCACCGCCGCCGACCATTGATCCCACTGAGGCCAGGCCCATCACGAAATGTGGCCAGATCCCGTTTCAAGCCGTCGTAACCACCTCAGGCCGTCTCGCAGCTTCTCCAATACCTCGGTTGAGTCGGCGGAGGCCAGCGCGCTCTCGATGATGCGGGCGGAAGCGGGACTGGTGATCCAGCTCTCCAGCGAACGATGCCAGTCCGTGTCGAGATCCAGCTCATATTGGAACCACCCGACGAGCCACGCCATATGCAGTGCTGCGGCTTCGTCGCCCGCGCTCCCCTCCCACGCGGCCAGGTAGGTACGGAGGTCGAGGCCGAACTCACCCACGATGATTTTGAGCACCTCCAGAACATCGACGCCGCGCGGATAGTGATGCAGGGTGAACCGCCACCAGGCGTCGACGACGGCCACAAAGGCGTCCTGCTCGTCCTGCGGCCAGCTTCGCCAGCGACCGCCGAGCACGCGCGCGAACATGTCACCGTAGAAGCCGTCGAGCTCCTCGCTGATCAGGAGCTCCAGCAGGCGGGGAAGGTAATGCTTGAAATCCCTGATGTCGCCCCACGTGGACAAGGCGTTCGCCGCATAGGGCTTCAGGGCCGACGCGGAGAGCGCGCGAAGCGGCGCCACGCGTGCCGCCTGGATGCTTTCCGGGGAAACACAGTGATCGCATATGGAGCTGTCTTCCGGAAGCGGGTAGCGAGAAAAGGTCCCGTAGAGGTTCTCCAGCGCCACACCAAGATCAGAATCCGCGTCCATGGGCAAGAGGTTACTTCTCGTCACTCGTGGGCGGCATCACGGTTTCCAGGTGGGAGCGCGGTGACCGGCGCCGACGTGAAGCGAGGTCTCCTCGGCCGGACACGGTGACCCGGTACCCGGGTGTCGGCTTGCCCGCCACGGCGGGCCCCGGAAGCCGACAGCCCCATGCACGATCCGCCGGGCCTGGGCAAGGCCGAGGTCACCCCCGAAGACCTGCGCAAGAACGTGCCCCGTGCGCTACACGGACTCGGGCCGCCCCTGGTCTTGGCCGCAATCCGCACCACGGAGCCGGCCTCCATGACGTGTTCGACCTCGACTCCGGCCAAATGCGGGAGGAGGACATCCAGGCAACGATCTTCGCACTCGACGCATCCTCACCGACTCAGCCGAGGCTACGGGGCAGTATTCATCACGAAATGTGGGCCAGATCCCAAATGGAACCGCCCTAGCCATCGACTATGCCAGCATGCCAGTCCGGGCCTTCTGGCTCAGGAAGGTGGGGCTGTGAACGACATCGAACTCATTGATATTTTTCGCTTCCTCGTAGATGTAGCGGTATCTATGGTGATATCGACCCCGTTGGGGTGGATATGGCTGGCAGCCGGGGCGTTCTGGTTTCTGCGGCTCCTATGGAATTCATTGGGCGGTTCCAGCTCATCAAGCGGTTCCAGCAGCCACCACGACGGGGCCGGCGGCGACTTCGGCGGGGGCGGGGGCGGCTTTGGCGGAGATGGGGGCGACGGCGGTGACTGACGAAATCTCGGTAGCAATATGGTCGCCCCGGACGTCGTCGACGCCATCTTGTGGAAGCAGGTCGACGCCATGCGGGAAAGCCGCCGCGCCATGAGCGACCTTGCGTCGGTGGCGCTGAACCCCGACTCGACCCCGAGGAACACGCTGCGGCCCAAAGTGATGTATCCCGAGTTCGAGGGAGTCCTTTGATGCCGGCCCGGCGCATCAGCATGGCCACCGCTCCGTGCCCGACCGCGATGCCTCGCCCCATGGTGAGCTCGGCGTGCACCCGCAGGCCGCCGTAGACGCCGTTGGATGCGGCGTGCACTTTCCGGATTTCGTCGGTCAGCCAGGCATGCCGGAGCGTTCGAGCTGAGGGCGGCCGGTCTCGCCAGGCATAAAAGCCCGACTCCGAGACGCTTGAGATGCGGCAGCAGACCTGGATAGGGAGTCCTTCGGCAGCCGTTACCGCGATGGCCTCGAACCGTCTTTGGGGGGCACCGCCTCTCTCAACAGCTCGGCGGCGCGCCTGGTCACGGCCGGCTCGGTCTCCAACTCAGCGATCCGGCGCCGAGCCGCGACCAGCTCGGTGTGATCCGACGAAGTCAGGCCAGGTTTCTGACCGGTGTCGATCAGCTCCTGCTCGCGCCAGTTGTAGATCGTCTGGTCGCTGATCTGTAGATCGAAGGCCACTTGGCGGACGGTTCGACCGGCCTTCAACAGGTCCAGGACCTTACGACGAAACTCAGGGGATATCTCTTCGACATGCCGACCTCTCCAAGGGGGCGGAGGCATGTAAGTCAACCAAAGCGACTCCGCGAAAGCCGGAGTACATCACGTCGAGGATCTCACCGCGCTGCCGACCTCGGCGGGGAGCGCTGAGGTCGAGACAGTCACCGCTCCCGGACTGCGTAGGTCAGGTGGGTCACCCGCTGCGTCGGCTCCGCGCGGACCTGCTCCAGGGCCACGCGGCCCGCGTCCACGCCCTCGAACAGGCGGATTCCGGAGCCGAACAGCACGGGTGAGAGCGCGATCGAGAACTCGTCGATCAGGCCGGCGTTCACGTACTCCAGGATCGTCGCGCCGCCGCCCGAGATGCGGACATCGCGGTCGCCGGCGGCCTCGCGGGCCTGGTCGAGCGCGGTCTCGATGCCGTCGTTGACGAAGTGGAAGGTGGTCCCACCCGGCCGCTCCCAGGGGTCACGCTTCTCGTGCGTCACGACGAACACCGGCGTGTGGAACGGCGCCTCCTCCGGCCACGCCTGCTCGCCGGCGTCGAACATGCGCTTGCCCATCACGCTCGCGCCGGTGCGCTCGAACGTCTCCCGCACGATGTCGTTGTCGCGCCCTTCCTCGCCGCCCCCGCCGAGCTTCAGGTTCTCCCGGAAGAACCGCAGCGGGAATATCCACCGCTGCAGTTCCATCCACTGCCGCCCCATCAAATCCCCGAGGGACTCGGGTGCGATGAAACCGTCCAGCGACATCGACACGCTGAAGAAAACCTTCCCGGCCATCAGCCCTCAGCTCCCTTCCGAACTATCTCGGTGACGTAGGCAGCCAGGTTGCTCAGGGTCTGCCGGCCGCCCTCGATCGCGTGGTATTTCTCGACCGCTTCGTCGCGCAGCTCCTTGGTGGGGAACACCGTGCGCATCTCGATCCGGGTCGCCGCCCCGTCGGGCGCGAACGCGAGGACCGACTCGAAGGCGTTCGGGTCGCCGCGGTATTCGCCGTGCAGCAGCGCGATCCCCTCCGGCGGGACGATCTCGGTCCAGGTGATCCACTCCCGGTAGTCCGTCCCGTCCGGCCCATGCATCACGAAGTCCCACTCCCCGCCGACGTGGAACTCGAAGGACCGCGTGGTGGTGGTGAACCCCTCCGGCCCCCACCACCGCGACAGGTGCCGCACCTCGGTGAACGCCTCGAACACCAGCTCCCGTGGGGCGTCGATGACCCGGGAGATCACAATCTCGCGGTCGGCCGTCGCGGACTGCGCCGGCGCTCCTTGTCCCGCCTCGCTCATCGGTTACTTCCTTCCTGTCTTGCCTGCTTGAGGTCCTGCACGTAGGCGTCCAGCCGGTCGAAGCTCTCGTTCCAGAACCGCTCGAACCCGCCGGTCCACTCGTGGACCGGTCGCAGCCCGCGGGCGTCCAGGCCGTACAGGCGCTGTTTGCCTGCCTTGCGGTCCCGCACCAGCCCGACCTCCCGGAGCACCCGCAGGTGTTTGGACGCCTGCGGCTGGGTCATCCCCAGCTCCTGGGCCAACTCGGTCACCGGCCGCTCACCCGCCCGCAGCACTATCAGGATCTCCCGGCGCTGCGGCTCGGCGATCGCGTTGAAGACGTCCGACGTCGTCGCTGCTCGTGCCATGGCCGCCATCATATGCCGATATCGGCATGCGTCAATCCAGGGGAATCAGGCGGGTCTTGTCAGATGACGATCGCGCCCTGGAACAGCCCCTTCGCCGAGCTTTCCCCAGAGCGGCGTCGAGACCGTCGACGCCGGCATGTAGGCGGTGACCACCCAGGAGAGCTGCTTCACCCCGCCCAGGTCACTGACGATGGTGGGCGGCACGGTGGAGACGATCGTCTGGCGCCGCCGCGCCGCGGATGCCGATCCAGAGGACAGGACCGTGCCGGGGTCATACCGGAAAACCCATGGCGACTTTCCGACGACAAGTCCGACAATCACGCAATGGAGCCTGTCACCCTGACCACGCAGCGCCTCTTGCTGCGCCCCCTCGAACCCAGCGACGCCGAAGCCGTCTTCCTCGCCTGCCAGGACCCCGACATACAGCGCTGGACCGGGATCCCCGCACCGTACGAACGTCAGCACGCCGAGTACTTCCTGCGGCAGCTGGTACCGGAGGGCCAGCAGAAGCAGACCATGTTCCACTTCGCCGTGGAACCCCGCTCCGGCGGCCCCCTGCTGGCCTCGGTCAACGTGCACAATCACACCGGCACCTGGGAGATCGGCTACTGGACGACGCGGGAGCATCGGGGCCACGGTTACGCGACCGAGGGGGTACTCGCCATAGCCCGCTGGGCCTTCACCACACTGGGCGTGCACCGCCTGGAGTGGCGCGCCGAGGCCGGCAACGAGGGTTCGCGCATCGTCGCGGAGAAGGCCGGCTTCGTCTTCGAGGGCGTGCTGCGCGCGGCGATGATGAACCACGGCACCTGGAGAGACGTCTGGATCGGCGCGCTTCTCCCATCCGATCTCGAACCGTCCCCCGCCTCATAGCGCCCCTTCCTGACGGGCTTCCCCAACCGGCCGCCATGGAAGCCGGGTTGTCCACAGGCTGCGCCCCGGACTCCTCAGGGGTCCGGTCGTGGCGCTAATCTCGGCGCCATGGTTACTCGCGCGGACATCGGAGTCATCGGCGGCTCGGGCTTCTACTCACTGCTCGACGACGCCACAGAGATCGAGATCACCACACCGTACGGGCCGCCGAGCGACGTCGTCACCGTCGGCCACATCGGGTCGCGCTCGGTCGCGTTCCTGCCCCGCCACGGCCGCGACCACCGCTTCCCGCCGCACCTCATCCCCTACCGGGCGAACCTGTGGGCGCTGCGTTCCCTCGGCGTGCGCCAGGTGCTCGCCCCCAGCGCGGTCGGGTCGCTGCGCCCGGAGATCGGCCCCGGCGCCCTGGTCGTCCCCGACCAGCTCATCGACCGCACCGCCGGCCGCGTACAGACCTACTACGACGAGGGCGGCGTCGTCCATGTCGCCTTCGCCGACCCCTACTGCCCCTCGGGCCGGGCGGCGGCGGTCGCCGGCGCGCGCTCCTCGGAGTGGGAGGTGTCCGACGGCGGCACCCTGGTGGTCATCCAGGGCCCGCGCTTCTCGACCCGCGCGGAGTCCCGCTGGTTCAGCGGCAACGGCTGGTCGATCGTCGGCATGACCGGCTTCCCCGAGGCCATCCTCGCCCGCGAGCTGGCCCTCTGCTACACCTCGATCTCCCTGGTCACCGACCACGACGCCGGGGTCGAGGCGGGTGAGGGGGTCACCCACGAGGAGGTCCTCGCCTTCTTCGCCACCAACGTCACCCGGATGCGCTCCCTGATCATCGACGTCGTCGCCGCCCTCCCCGAAGAGCGCACCTGCCCCTGCCCCACCGCCCTCGACGGCCTCGATCTCCCCTTCGACCTCCCTGACTGAGCCCTTTCCCCTGAGACATCACCAGGCGATCACCGATTCCGTGGGATCGCCGGCCCGCCACCCAGCGGGAGTCGTCCCTGTCCCGCCACCCCGCGGGCATCCCGTCACGGGCACCGCGCCGCCCGGCTCCCATCCATGGAGTCAGCCATGCGCGCCCTGCGCCGCCTTCTCGGCCGCCGTCACCGCCTGCTCGCCGCCCTCGTCGCCGCCCTGGCGATGGGATGCGCCCTGCTGGCCCTACGCCCGGACACCGCCTCGGTGATCGTCCTGACCGCCGCCAGGGATCTCTCCGGCGGCGTGCTGAACGGGACCGACCTGACACCGGCGGCCCTGAGGCCCGGCACGGTCCCCGACGGCGCGCTGAGACCCGGCACGCCGTTCGCCGGAAAGATCCTGGCCGGTCCCGTACGACGCGGGGAGCCGCTGACCGACGTCCGCCTGCTCGGCCCCGGCCTGCTGTCCGCCCACGGCCCCGGAACGGTCGCCACCCCGGTCCGCGTCGCGGACCCCGAGACCGCGCGCCTGCTCTCGCCGGGTGACGTGGTGGACGTGCTCGCCGCCGCCACCTCGACGTGGGACGGCACCACCCCCGCTCACGCGACGATCGTGGCCGAGGACGTCACGGTCCTGGCCACCCCGGGCGAGAAGTCCGAGCGGGGCGCCCTCGTCGTGCTGGCCACCACCTCGGCCCAGGCGACCGAACTGGCCTCCGCCCAGGCGGGCGGACGGCTCTCCATCACGATCGGCGTCCCCGCGAGGTGATTCCGTCGTCGGTCATCGGGTGCTCCTGCCTGGCGGGCGCGGGCGGGCCGGATGAGCACGCCCGCCCGCGCGGTGCGTTGACAACGGCACGGCGGCCCAGGCCCGGGAAGGGGACCGCCGCGCCTGCTCATGCTCAGAAGTGGCCGGTAGTGGCCGAGGTGGAGGTGAGTGCCCAGCGGTGCAGGAGCGCGGTCGTCTCGGCTTCGCGCATCTGCGCCTTGAGCCCCTCGACGGTGCGGTCGCAGAGGAGTAGGGGCTCCGGGGTGGGCCAGGTGGCGATGGCGTGGAAGAGACGGCTGCCGGTGCCGTACAGCACGGCCCAGCCGGGCCAGGTGATCTCCAGCATGGCGGCCTCGGCACGGGCCTCGTGGTCCCAGGTGTAGTGCGGCATGGGAGGGGCGGCCAGGCCGTCGCGGTGGCGTCCGCGGGTACGGGCCGGTCGTCGCCGGATCACGAGATCACCTGCCCGGCCTGCTCCTGTGCCTTCTGCGCGACGGCCTCCCGCTGCTCGACGGCCTCTCGCGCGATGCTCTCCTGCCGGTCGGTCTCGGCGCGCAGGGCGTCGAGGCTGTCGGCGTCGACGGTCCGTTCGGCCCCGGCGTGGAAGGCGGCCAGGGGGAAGGGTTGCTCCCGGCTGGCCCACAGCCGTCCGGCGTCGCTGAGGATCAGTCGCCAGCCGGGGATGGCCGGTTCGGGTGTGCTGGATCTAACATCGTCCATTGATTGGACCTCCATCCGATCAAGGGCCCGTCCGGACGTTGGTAGCGGAGGACGGGCCCACTTCATGGGGCAGGGCAGGACATGGAGGGGTGTGCCGTACGGGCTGGGTGGCCGGTACGGAGACGGGGTGACCGCCACTCGACGCAGAGCGCAGGCGGTCGTTCGCCCGAGACGGGGCATGCAGCGATACCTGCTCCCGGGTCGGGGCGGTCTGGTGTGGGCGGACCTGGCCGGGGGCACCGGGCGACGACGGCAGGGCACCCGCCGGGGTGGCGACACCGGTACGGCGGGCTCGGCAGACCGCTGAGCGGGTACCGGCGGGATCACTTCGGCCGGAGCTGTGAGAGCGGGCAACTCGAAGCAGGGCAAGGAGCGGTCCCCGGTACGCCGGGCCTCCAGGCGCGTGGCCATCAGAGCGCCGGAGGGCTGCGCGTACTCATGATCGGCGGACCCGTCTGGGCAGCCGTGCGTGTAGGGCGCGTGCCCGCAGATGGCACACCCCATCGGCATCGGTGGCTCGTCGACGAAACAGCCGCAACCGCTGGCCGCCTGTCGGTCGAGAACCGGAGCACTAGGGTTGGTCACGGTTCAGGAGGACCTTCCTGGTCAAGGACCCATCCGGTCGTGGCAGCGCCGGGCGGGTCTCGTGTTGCTGGACATGAATGAGTGCTCCACCAGGCTCTACCCTGGTGCACCACAGTGGAGCAGGGTAGAGCCTGAGCGGGTTAAGTAGGGCAAAGTGCAGCCCTCTACGGTACGAATCATGGAGTGGGACGAAGATCGCACGATCTGGGAGCAGCTTTACAGCGCCCTTCGTACGCGCATAGTAAGTGGCGAATATCGGGAAAGATCCGTCATCCCCAGCCTTACCCAGTTGGAACAGGAGTTCGGCGTCGCCAGGACCACGATCCAGAAGGTCTTGCGCCTCCTGAAAGACGACTTCCTGATCCGTACCATCCCCGGCAAGGGAACGTACGTACGCCCTCAGAGCGAATGGCGACATAACGCACATAACCCGGAAGGATGAAGTGACAGGGAGCATCAGTCACCCTCCAGTCATCACGTGATTCTTATGTCGCAGGCATCATCTCTCCAGGTGGCGGCGGAGCGCTAGGATTTCCAGAGAATTTCAGAAACTTCTATTTTTCATGGAAGACTGGATCATGGTGGCTGGCTCAGGTCCGACAGTACGGCAGCGCCGACTGGCGTCAGAGTTGCGTCGGCTTCGTGAGCTCAAAGGATTCACCGGAGAGCAGGCGGCGCGACGAGTCGGGTGGCAGTCATCCAAGATCAGCCGTATCGAGCACTGCACCTCCCGGGTAAAGGCTGCCGACCTGATCACTCTGCTGGACGCTTACGGGGTGGCAGAGGAGGCTCGCCAGAGTCTGATCACCTTGCAGGCGTCAGTCCGCGAGCACGGATGGTGGGACGTCTACGACGACCTGCCGTCCGACTATGCGGGCTACATCGGCCTGGAGTCCGACGCTGCCGTGATCAGGTGTTACAGCATGCAGCTCGTGCACGGGCTGCTCCAGACCGAGGACTACGCACGCGCTGTCATCGAGGCGACGATGATGTCCCAGGAACCGGCCGAGGAGATCAATCGGCGCGTCGAAGTGCGGATGACTCGCCAGGCCACGTTGAGCAAGCCCGAGCCCCTGAACATCCATTCGATCATCGACGAGGCCGCACTCCGCCGCATAATGGGCGATCCCGGCGTGATGACTAAGCAATGCTCCCACTTGCTTGCCCAGGCCCAGAAACCACACGTGACAATTCAGGTCCTGTCACATGATGCCGGGGCGCATCCCGCCGTTGTTGGCCCCTTTTCAATCTTGGACTTCCCCGGCATCCATCCGGACATCGTTTATATCGAGACGCTGGCGAGTAGCATCTACATCGAGGCAGATGCCGAGGTGTACCGATATAACCTGGTTTTCGACCAGCTATGCGCGATGGCACTTAATCCTGATGATTCCCTCGTCTTTCTCCATGCCATTGCCGCCACAACCTGAACGTACGGAGGATGCCAAGATGCCAGATCTGACACCTACTCCCGCGTGGCGCAAATCCACCCTTAGCGACGGCGGCAACGGCTGCGTCGAGGTGGCCACCAACCTGCCGGGTGTCGTCGCCGTCCGCGACAGCAAGGACCCGTCGGGTCCCATGCTCACCTTCTCCCCGGCGACCTGGAACGACTTCCTCGCGGGCATCCGTACGGGAGAAGCCTGAGATCCTCGTCCGGCGGTGCCGGATGAGGGCGGGCGCGGCCAACAGGCTGTGGAGGTAGGCACCTGCGGCTCAATGCGGCCGAAGAGGCTCGAGTGTGGTTTTGTTCGCCGCGTGTCGCCCAGCGGCGGCCGGTTCCTCGCTTGGAGACAGGTCGGCCGAGGTGGCCGGCTTCACGGGTCCGGTGTGACCGTGGGGAACGCGATGTCGACGGCGAGGCCACCGTCGGGGCGGGCGACGGCGGTGAGATCCGCCCTGTGGGCTCGCGCGATCGCGCGCACGATCGACAGCCCTAGACCGTGATGGCCGTCGTCGGCGATACGACGCAGCCGCTGGAACGGCTCGAACAGCCGGTCGACCTGGTCGGGTGGGATGACCTGGCCGGTGTTCGCCACGGACAGGACGACCCGCCCGGCCTCGTGGCGTACGCCGATCTCGACGGTGCCGCCGGGCACGTTGTAATGGATCGCGTTGTCGTAGAGGTTGGCCAGCAGACGGGCGAGCAGCACCTGGTCACCCGGTATCCGTACCGGCCGGAGCACACTCCGCACCCGCAGGCCGCGTCGTTTCACATCTGGTGCCCGGTCCTGGAGTGTCCTCTCGATCAGGCCGGTGAGGTCCACCGGCTCGTCCCGGCTGTGGGCGTTCTCGCTGCCCGACAGGGTGAGCAGCGACTCCAGCAACCGTCCCCGCTGGTCGGTGATGGCCAGCAGCCGCTCGAAGTTGGCCCGGAACGACTCCAGGCTGGCCTCGGGGTCGATCAGCGGCTCCTCCAGCAGCGCGCGTTCGACCGTCAACGGCGTCCGCAGTTCGTGCGCGGCGTTGGCGACGAACCGTTTGTTCGTGTCGAGAGCGGTCTCCAACCGGCCGAGCAGCCCGTCCACCGTGTCCGCGAGGTCTTTCAGCTCGTTGCGACGGCCAGGCAGGGACAGCCGCTCGTGCACGTTGCGTTCGGAGATCCGGTGCAGGCGTTCGGTCATGGTCAGCACCGGACGCAGCACGCGGCCGGCGATCAGCCAGCCGAGCAGCAGCGAGAACACCGCCATGATCGCCAGCGCGATGCCGGGCAGGACCAGCATCTCCGCGGAGAGATCGTAGACGTGTGGTGTGGTCCGGCCTTCGGCCCCGGGCGGGCCCGGGTATGGCAACGGCAGTGCGGACGGCCCGCCCAGCGGCCGCACCAGGCCCGGGCTCAGGTTCCTGGCCAGGGCGTACATGATGACCAGCAGAACGGCGCTGGAGACCACCGAAACCAGGCAGTACAGCAGCGTCAGTCGGAGTCGGAGACGGTGCCGACCGGGCCGCACGTCAGATCCGGTAGCCGGCTCGGGGGACGGTCTCGATGACCGGTGGGTCGCCGAGCTTGGCACGCAGCCGGTTCATCGTGGCTTTCACCGTGGTGGTGAACGGATCGGCGGCCTCGTCCCAGACCCGGTCGAGCAGTTCCTCGGCCGACACCACCCGGCTGCCGCAGCTCAGCAGGTACTCCAGCACGGCGAACTCCTTCGGGCTCAACGGCAGGCGGCCCCCGGCCCGGGTGGCGGTCCGCTGTGCCGGGTCCAGCCGCAGGTCGCCGTGGACCAGGACAGGTGGCGTGGCGGGCCGGGAGCGCCGGCTCACCGCCCGGATCCGGGCCACCAGTTCGGCATAGGCGAACGGCTTGGGCAGGTAGTCGTCGGCTCCCAGACTCAGCCCCTCCACCCGCTCGGCCAGCGTGCCAGAGGCGGTCAGCATGAGCACCCGGGTCAACGTTCCGCGGTTGATCAGGGCCCGGCACACGTCGTCACCGTGCATCACGGGAAGGTCCCGGTCCAGGACGACGACGTCGTACTCGACCACCGTGGCCCGATCCAGCGCCGACCCGCCGTCGTAGGCGACGTCGACGGCCATCCCCTCCCGCCGCAGTACCCGGGCCACCGAGTTCGCCAGCTCAGGTTGGTCTTCGACCACGAGCACCCGCATCGCCACACCTCCACCTGAACGTCGGCTGTCCCGGTCCGAGGCTAACCGCACGCCCGTCACAGCCCGGTCACAGCGGCGCGGACCGTGCCGTGACCGGCCGCCGCGTAGAACTCGTCCGGTGAGCGCACATGTCGAGGACGCCCGGCGCGCCGCCGTCATCGGGGCGTTCCGGCTTGAGGCATGTGAGAAGGACCGGACTTAGCGAAGGAGTGCATCGTGAGCGACGCCGCCGACACGCCCGTGCTGAGCGTCCGCGGGTTGCGGAAAGAGCACGGCAGAGGCGAAGGATTGGTACGCGCCGTGGACGGGGTCGATCTCGACGTCGGCGTGGGAGAGACGGTGGCGATCATGGGTCCCAGCGGCTGCGGTAAGTCCACGCTGCTGCACCTGCTCGGCGGGCTGGACCGGCCCTCGGGCGGCGAGGTGTCGCTGAACGGTCGGCGCATCGACAACATCAGCGAGAAGGCCCTGGCCAGGATGCGTCGGACCGACGTCGGCTACGTCTTCCAGTCCTTCCACCTGATGGAGGAGCTCACCGCCGTCGAGAACGTCGAGTTGTCGGCGCTGCTCGCCGGACGCTCGCCACGGGCCGCCCGGCGGCGCGCGGAGGAGTTGCTGGATCAGCTCGGGCTCGCCGGCCGGGCGCGCTTCCTGCCCTCCGCGCTCTCCGGCGGCCAGCGGCAGCGGGTCGCGGTCGCCCGGGCGCTGAGCAACGAGCCGCTGGTCGTCCTCGCCGACGAACCGACCGGAAACCTGGACAGCGCCGCCACCCTGGACGTCCTCCAGCTCTTCGAGGACCTGCACGAGTCCGGGCAGACGCTGGTCATCGTCACCCACGACGCGCGGATCGCGGCCACCGCGGACCGGATGTTCTCGATGCGCGACGGCGCGCTCGTGGAGGAGGCCCGGCTGACCGGCGGCACCACCGGGCGGCTCGGCGCGCTCGTCGGACTGGAGGACTGACCGCAATGGGCCGCATCCTCCTGGTGATCCGTCTCGCCCTGCGAGACCTCCTGCGGCGCCGCACCGAGGCCGTGCTTCTGCTGATCGCCATCCTGGCCGCCACCACGACGCTGACGCTCGGGCTCGTCCTGCGCGACGCGGCCGGCGACCCGTACGAGAGCACCCGGGCGGCGACCAAGGGGCCCGATGTGGTCGCTCACGTCGGCCAGGCCGCCGACCTCGCCGGCCTCGGGAAACTGGCCACCGCCTCCGGCGTCACCGAGCACAGCGGACCGTACCCCGTCATCGCGGGGAGGCTCGAGGCCTCCGGCCGGACGTCGGACGTGCAGGTCGAAGGGCGCGACGCCACTGTCGCGGCGGTCGATCAGCCCGAGGTGACGCGAGGCGGCTGGGTCAGCGACGGCGGCGTGGTGTTCGAGGCCGCCTTCGCCGACTCGCTCGACGTGGGCGTCGGTGACTCGGTCACCCTGGGCGGTAGGTCGTTCGAGGTCGTCGGTGTCGCGGTCACCGCCGCCATGCCGCCCTATCCCGGGGCGTCCTGCGTCGTCTCCGCCGGCTGCGTCAACGGCGCCATCCCCGACGACCGGGACCTGCCGGCGGGGTTGCTGCACAATCCCGGGCTGGTCTGGCTCACCCAGGCGGATGTGCGGAGCCTCGCCTCGGACCGAAGCTCCCTGTCCTACGTGATGAACATGAAGCTGGCCGACCCGGACGAAGCCCAGGCATTCGTCGACCGGACCGGCGGCGCCGTGTCGATGCAGACCTGGGAGAGCATCCTCGCCGACGCCACCGACCTGGCCCGGGACTCCCAGATCCTGCTGCTGATCGGCGCCTGGCTGCTCGGCCTGCTCGCCGTGGCCAGTCTCTCGGTGCTGGTCGGCGGCCGGATGGCCGACCAGACCCGACGCGTCGGACTCCTCAAGGCGGTCGGCGGCACCCCGAGCCTGGTCGCCGCCGTGCTGCTCGCGGAGTATCTCCTGGTGGCCGTCGTCGCGGCCGCGGCCGGGCTGACGATCGGAGCGCTGACCGCTCCGTTGCTCACCGGGTCCAGTGCCGGCCTCGTCGGCAGCGCGGGGACGGCGTCGTTGACCTGGTCCACGATCGGTCTGGTGACCGCCGTGGCACTCGGCGTCGCGGTGGTGGCGACCGCTGTTCCGGCCGTGCGCGCGGCCCGCTCCAGCACCGTCGGCGCGCTGGCCGACGCGGCACGCCCACCCCGCCGTACCGGTTGGCTGATCGCTCTCTCGGCACGACTGCCGGTCCCGCTGCTGCTCGCCCTGCGAGTCGCCGCCCGCCGGCCGCGCCGGGTGGCGCTGGGTGTGGCCGGCATCGCGGTCACGGTCAGCGGGATCTACGTCCTGATGGTGCTCGACGCCTTCCTCGGCGACCAGCCGGGCACCGGCGCGTACACCGAGGCTCAGGTGGCGGTGCTGCGGCACGTGCTCCTCGTCTGGACGGTCATCCTGCTCTCCCTGGCGGCGGTCAACGCCATCGTCATCACCTGGGCGACGGTGCTCGACAACCGGCACACGTCGGCACTGGCACGCGCCCTCGGCGCGACCCCGCGGGAAATGACCGTCGCCCTGGCGGCCGCGCAGGTGCTGCCCGCGCTCGTCGGCGCCGTCCTGGGTGTCTTCCCGGGGGGCTGGGCGCTGTTCGCCGCCATCAACGCGATCACCGGCGGCGACAGCGGCAAGGCCACGCTTCCGGCGCCCTGGCAGCTGATCGGCCTGGTGCTGGCGACCGTGCTGGCGGTGGCGGCGCTCAGCGCCGTTCCCGCCCACCTCGGCGGCCGCCGTCCCGTGACCGCGACTCTTTGAACCGAGCCCATGGCCTGGCCAACGGGTCGGCGGCCTCCGCGAGGGATAATTCACGCGGTGACGCCCGGAGGCCACCCGGACCGCTTCGCCGGTCACGGCGTGGCTCCCAAGCCAACGAGCATCTGAGTGCCTACGACGGCCGGCTGTCCAGCGGCAGGCGCCCTGCCGATCTGCCGGGGGCGCTGGACCATGCCCGTTGGACGCCCCGGTAGTCGATCACGGTGATGCCTTCCCGCTGGAGGAGTTCGTGAGCCTCCGGCGAGGTCAGGAACTCGTAGTCGGTTCGGCGTACGCGCCAGCCGCCGTCGATCGCCTGCGACTCCTCGCGGCCGACGCTGGGATGCACCGCCCATTCGCTGAGCCCGGTCGGCAGTTCGCGTAGCAGCTGGGCGTATCGGGCCGACTTACCCTCGATGCTGAGGGAGAAGCTGTCCAGGAACTCGTTGTCGGTGACCGGCAGGCCCCGCTGTCGCATCTTCCGACGTCCGGGTTCGAGCCAGACCCGCACCGCCAGGCCGTACTCCGCGGCCAGCGCCACGGTCAGGTCGAGGATGTCGTCGCGTCCGCCGTCGGCCAGGCAGTGGAAGTCCAGATGCGTTGGTGTGAGCCCGGCGTCGGCCACCGCGTTGATCTGTGCGCGGAACTCAAGCTCTACCTCGTCGAGACGGGCCTGGGCGAGGAACTCGGAACGCCCCGCGGGTGTGGATGTGAACAGTTCGCCCGCGTCGTCGAGCAGCGAGGGCACTCTCTCCTTCGCGGTCAGCGGGCCCCACCGGTAGTGGGCCGTGTCGCAGACCAGCGTGAGGTGGATCCCGAACGGGATCTCCGGCCGCCCGCGAAGCAGACGCATGGCGTGCGGCGCCGATGGACAGGGTGCCATCAGGCTGCACGAACCGGCGATCCCCTGCTCGATCGAGTCGATCACCGCGGCGTTGATCGCGTCGTACATCCCGAAGTCGTCGCAGTTGACGATGAGCACCCGGGCGTCGGGAGGGAAGCCCAGCAGTTCGCTCGACTGCACCAAGGGCGTGGCGGGCTCGAAGGCATGTCCGTCCATGCCCGCAGTGTGAACCGCCGGCGAGAGGTCGCGCACGGGAATTACCCGCCACGCCGCCCTCACGTTCGGTCGGGGGATCGACTTCCGTGGACCGTTCTGCCAGGAGCCCCTACAGCAGGGAACCGAGCTTGGGGTCGTACTCCCAGTGCCAGGGTTCGAAGGGGCTGACGTAGGCCCACTGGGGGTGGATCCAGCCGAACCTCTTGCCGTTGGCCTCCACCCAGTTGAACTCGGCCGAGCGGAAGCGCTCGACGCCCCCGCACAGGTCGACCGCGAGCCCCAGGCCGTGGTTGCTCCGCCCGGGAACCGCGGCGAAGCCGGGGCGGCGGTAGTAGACCGACTGCTGCTCGGCCAGGCTCCGGTAGCTGTCGGTCACGCACATGGGCTTGCCGAACCGCCGCTTGTACGCCTCGTTGAGGCTGATGAACGCGAGCGCGGCGTCACCGCGCAGCTGGTTGCCCGGCTGCTGGAGCGGGCAGAGGTACGCCTGCGGGATGAGCCCGTTGGGAAAGTCGCCCATCGAGGTCGCCCTGGTCGGGTCGCACCCGGCCGCCGGCCGCCCGTTCTTGTTGATCTTGACGCCCAGCTTCACCAGCGCCTTGGTCAGGGACTGCACGATCTTCTGCGAGCGCGCCCTGAGCGTCTCGATCTCGGCGCCCATCTGCGCCTCCGCGAGGAGGTTGGTCGCCCGGAGCTCCTGGGCCTCGCCCGCCAGCCGCTCCCGCTCCAGTTGCAGGCGGCTGCTGTCCTTGAGGATCAGGTCCCGCTCGGCGACGAGGTGGGTGACACCGGCCATGGCACGCAGGGTGTCCGCGCTGGACTCGCCGGACAGGAAACCGGACACGTCCCCACCGAGAGGCTGCTGGTAGAGGAACCCGACCAGGTCCGAGAGCGGCTGCCGTACCTGGTCGAAGGCCCTCTCGGCGACCTGCAGCTCCCTCAGCTTGGCGGTGAGCTGCTTCTCCGAGTCACGGATCTGGGTCCGTCGCTGCTCCAGCGCCTTGGTCGCGGCCTCAAGGTCCTTTGTCGCCTTCTCCGCCTCGCGACGCAGTTCTGTGAGATTCACCGGATCGGCGACGACAACGGCCTGAACCTCCGCCGGCGCCCGCTGCGCGACAGCGGCCCCCGGCAGGAGGGAAAGCATCGTCGCGACGACGGCGATCAGACCCGCTGATCGACGAGGTGGCACGTTCGACCCCTCCGTTTGCGAACTCGTGACCTGGGTCAGGCACGCACGCTACTACAGCTGGCCAACTACCCGGGCCAGACCTCCACAGCCGTTATGCGCCGAACACCCCTTTTTGCGACCGGACAAGTCAGACTTCTTGCCGCGCGTGCTCCTTGCAGACCTCCCAGAGCCACGTCCTTCGCCACTCCGTCGGACAGCCGTCCCAGGGCTCTCGCTCCTTTTGGGGCTCAGGCTCCACAGGCGGCCGCGACGCGGCCCTCCGCGGCCCCCTGGGGACCCTCAGAGGTACGACCACGTCCGGCTCGTCCATGCTGTGTCGGCTTGATCCACCCGAACGGTCCGGCCCACCCGTGCGGCCCAGTTGGCCCACTCCACCTGGCAGGCCCGGCCGTCCCGATTGACCCAGTTGGTTTGGTTGACCCAGTCGGTTCGACTGACCGGGTTGGTTCAACTGACCGGGTTGGTTCGACTGGCCGGGTTGGCTTACCCCTCCCGGTTCGCCCGTCCCGCCGAGCCGGCCCGGCTCACCCACCGAGCGTCCGGCTCCCGATTCCGCGGCGACCAGCATCCACCCCCCGTACACCCGCTCCGGCCGCAGAGGTGGGGGCACCAGCCTCGGCCCGAACAGCCCGCTCCGCACAGCCCCGACCGCGACCGGCACCACGGCCACCGCATCCCCCGTCGCCCCCCCATCCCGCAGCCCCGCCCTCCCCCTCACCACTCCTTCATCCAGCACTCCCGCCCCCGCACCCCGCCCCCCTCGATCCAGGAGCTCAGCGCCTTCCCTCGCCGCTCCCGCATCCAGCAGCCCCGCTCCCCGCACTTCCCTGTCCGGTAGCCCCGCTCCCCGCACTTCGCTATCCGGTAGCTCCGCTCCCCCACCCAGCGACCCCGCACCCTCTCCCGCCACTTCCCCGCCCAGCGGCCCCGCACCTTCTCCCACCGCTCCCACGCCTAACAGCCCCGCATCCTCTCCCGCCGCTCCCCCAGCCAGCAGCCCCGCATCCGCCTCAGAGACTCCCCCGTCCAGTAGTCCCGCATCCGCCTCAGAGATTTCCCCGTTCAGTGACCCCGCGTCCTCCCCTGTCTGGAGCCCCGAATCATCCCCAGTCCTCATCCGAGGCTCCGTACCGCTTCCCGCTCCCACCCGAGACGCCCCAGCACCACCGTCTCCCACCCGGGACATCGCGCCGTTCCAGGCACCCTCCCGGGGTCCCTGCCGCCCCCCGCGCCCCTCCCCGCCTCCCGCTTCCCCGTCCGCCCCGGGCCCCGTACCGGCGTCGGCCATCCGGATGGCCGCCTCGTAGCCGGTGAGTTCGGCCACCAGCAACCCCCCGGCCAGAAGCGCGGGCGCCAGCATCGCGCCACACAGCACCGCCGGCCGCAGCGCCCGGCGCCCACGGATACGCTTCCGTCTCCTGTCAATCACGGAGCGTGACGCTAACCCCGCCCAACCTCGCACACCCGCCCACTTGCCGCCCTTTTACTCCAGCTCAGCGAACCGATAACCCGCTGTCCGCCCCGAACTCCCCCTCCAAGCGCGCAACCACTCGCCACTTTCGCTACTCTTACTAGGAGCCCCTGCCTCCGTAGCTCAGGGGATAGAGCACCGCTCTCCTAAAGCGGGTGTCGCATGTTCGAATCATGCCGGGGGCACTCTTCTTGCCAGTGAAAATGCCTTTGACCTGGGCGTTCGCGCCTTCTCTCCATCCGGCCCTACGCAGCCGTGTGCCACTGTGGGCAGCCGTATGTCAGCGGCTGTGGGATATGTGTGGGATGGATCTCGGAGCGTTTCCGCAGGTCGTCTCGCCCCTGAGTGGGCCGTGGTCACCGATCCCACAGCACCGGCCGGCAGCCGGAGCACGGGCCTACGGGGCGAAGCCGACCCCGCCTAGAATCGGGCATCGTGCAGCGATTGGCGCTCTTCGACCTCGACAACACACTCATCGACCTGGACGCCGCCTTCCTGCTGTGGGCGCACGAGTTCGCCGAAGGGCATCGACTCAGCCGGAAGGCCGTCGACCACCTGGTCAAGCTGGACCGCAACGGCTTGCCCCACCGCGAGCTGTTCTTCACCAAGGTCCGCGAGCGGTTCAAGCTGTCCGCTCCGGCAACGGAGCTGTGGGCCGCCTACCGCCAGCGGATGCCCCATCTCGTCCAGTGCCGTCCCGAGGTCATAGACGCGCTGGCAGGTCTACGCGCGTCTGGATGGCGGGTGGGGATCGTCACCAACGGCACGGCGGACAACCAGCTCGGCAAGCTCCAGCGGACAGGCTTGGTCGATGTCGTCGACGGCTACGCGCTCTCAGACAACAGACGCCAGGTGACGGCGTACATATCGACAAGATCATGAAACATGATCTCAGGTGACCCGGACCAGCCATTCGGTGCCCCAGAGACCTTCCTTTCACCGGACGAAGGGCTCTGCGCTTGAAGTACTCGAGTTCTTGAACACCGCACCCGCTCCCGAGGCCAATCGAATGGCTGCCACTGGGAACCGGCCGGCAACCTCATACCCGGCGCCGGAAGCGGTCCAACCGTGCCAGAGTGATCCACATGATCCCCGCACACGTCCCCGACGAGCCACCGCTCACCTACGCCGACAGCTTCGACGTGCCGGTCCTTTTCCGTAACGGGCCTGCGAAGAAGCCCAGGAGGCAGTGGCGGACGGCCAGGCACAAGCCGTGGGTGGGGTCGGGCGGGTTCCCGGCGACCGGCGGCTGGTATGTCTCGACCACCACCTGGCGGGAGATCATCAAGGCCGCCGTTGAGGTCGGCCGCGACGTCACCCCGCACTTGCAGAATCAGCCGCGGTATGCGCATGGGGAACTCGTCGCCCGGGTTGCCCCGCTGTATGCCTATCTCGGCATGCACCCCGTCATGCCTCAGTTCCCCGTACGAGGCACCAAGGGTCGGCGCCTGACCCTGAACCCGGTGTACGCGTACGGTACCGAGCGCAGCGCGAAAAACGCAGCCGCCTACCGGCTGGGTATGACGATGACCGAGTGGGCCTGCCGCTCACTGCTGGGCCTCGGTCAGACCGAGCACCTCGAACTTGGTGGCCCGATCCCCGCCCTGATCAACACGTTCAAGGATCCGAAGGAGAAGCTGCCCGACCTATGGGGGCAGCACCAGGCAGAGGATTCGTACTGGCTGATCGAGGCCAAGGGCGGCGACGTGGGCCTCAGCACGCTCCGCAAGGGGTGGGCGCAACTGGCCGCCGGTAGCAAGATCCTCGGCTCGTACGCCCACCGCACCGTCCTGGTCGGAGCTTGTGTGCGACCAGGAGACGACCTCTTCCTCACCATTGACCACGACTTGCACTCCGGACAGCCGCCGCTCACCCCAGCCGGACTCGATATCGACGATGAGTCAGGGGTCGGCCCAGGCAATCTCGAAGACCGTCTCGGTGACAGCGACGACGCGCTCATCGGCGCGGCCCGCGCCCAAATGCTCGCCTACCTGGCGTTGCGCTCCGCTCCCGCATCGCAACTGCGCACCGTGCCCGTTCTCGCCGACCGCGCCTCCCGTCATCGGCGCTCCGGGCTGACCACGCCTCTGGAAGGCGACGACCTCACCCGCGTCATGCGGGCCGAAGCCCGCGGAGCAGTGCGCCACACCGAGCGGCACATCCTGCGCGCCAGGATCCGTTCCATGGGTCTCGATGACTTCCTCACCTGCCGCATCCCCGGAACCGAGGTTCACCTCGGCATGTCCCGGAAGCTGTTCGCCGCCTGCGAGCGTCTCCACGAGGAAGACCTGGCCATCGCCCAGCGCACCCCGGGGTTGCGCGCCGAGGATCAGCCGGCCGATGTCCAGGAACTCAGCGATGACGCTCAGGAAGAACAGCAACTCATCCAGCGGCGGATCTTCCGCGAGCAGCAGGAGGAAGCCCGCCCCCAGCTGCGCCCTCGGCTCCGCGATGCCTTCGAGCGGGGAGCGACAAGCGACTGGAGTGATCTGCTGCGCCGTCCCCAGGAGCCAGAACTCGACCTGGAAGGCGACGAGGGGCTCCTCGAAGCGGCGACGCCGGAGACGTACCTGGCCGTCAGCCGCTACGGCCTGCCTCCAGCACGCGCCTAGCTATTAGGGCTCGCGTTCGATCAGAGGTGACCTCAAGTCAAGCGTCCGGAATACGGGAAAGCTTCGGGGTGAGGCGCTCGGTGCTGCCGCGATGAGTCCCGACCGGGCACACCAGGGGTTAGCGTTTCCGCAGGTCGCCTCTCCTCTGAGTGGGCCGTGGTCACCGATCCCACAGCACCGGCCGGCAGCCGGAGCACGGGCCTACGGGGCGAAGCCGACCCCGCCTAGAATCGGGCATCGTGCAGCGATTGGCGCTCTTCGACCTCGACAACACACTCATCGACCTGGACGCCGCCTTCCTGCTGTGGGCGCACGAGTTCGCCGAAGGGCATCGACTCAGCCGGAAGGCCGTCGACCACCTGGTCAAGCTGGACCGCAACGGCTTGCCCCACCGCGAGCTGTTCTTCACCAAGGTCCGCGAGCGGTTCAAGCTGTCCGCTCCGGCAACGGAGCTGTGGGCCGCCTACCGCCAGCGGATGCCCCATCTCGTCGAGTGCCGTCCCGAGGTCATAGACGCGCTGGCAGATCTACGCGCATCCGGATGGCGGGTGGGGATCGTCACCAACGGGACAGCGGACAACCAGCTCGGCAAGCTCCAGCGAACGGGCCTGGCTGACACTGTCGACGGCTACGCGCTCTCGGGCATCGAGGGCATCCGTAAGCCCAACGTCGCCCTGTTCGAGATCGCCGCCAGACGATGCGGCGTAAGTCTCACTGATGGCGGCTGGATGGTCGGAGACCATCCAGCCTCGGACATCGGCGGAGGACACTCAGCCGGTCTGCGCACGATCTGGATCGACCGCAGAACCTGGGCCAGCCATGAGCACTCCCCAGATCACGTGGTCACTGACGTGATCCACGCCATGGACATCCTGCGCGCCGCTGGTGAATGATCTCCGGGAGAGCGACCAGGCACCCGGTGGAACATGGAGAGGCTCTGTCATGAGCAGCGAAGCCCTGGAGAGACAGGCCGACCTCGGCACGTAGGGTCGTGGGCTTCGAATTAGCTTCATAGCGAAACCCCTTACACGTGAGATTGCTCACTAGCCCCAGAACGAATTCAGCTAACGGTCGTATGAGGCGTCATCCGTACTGTTTCCGTCGGTTAGCATGAATGCGGCAGGCTGCGCTAGAAGCTCTTTATCTGCATGGCGATGTTCCACCGCCTTCATCTCCTGGAGAATCATCACTGGATCTCGGAGCAGTTCGGGGTTTCGCTGAAGATGCGAGAGTTGGCCAACGGTTAGAGTATGGGCAGTGAGTAGATCGCCATCTTTGAGCAGCAAGGTGGCATCGAGAAGGACCACTGCTTTGGAAGTTTTTTCAAGGGATGTGATGAGCTGTGAGATCGCTGCACTTTGGATGCTGTTCACCTCAGCTTCAATTTTACGTACACCATGTAGCTCGACCGCTCGGCGTATTTCGGCGGCAACTTCTTTCCCTGCAGGAGAGGTCGCCAAATCTTTTCCTCGCGAAATCATGCGACGGAACCATGAGCCAGTAATTGGTTCTTCGCGGCGTATAACCTCTTCGCCGTAGGACTCAAGTACTCCCTCAAGTGCAGCCTGGATTTCCTGCCCATTTTCTTCGGTGTCCGCATAGATAGCGATAGAGGAGTCTTCGGTACGCCATAGCGGGTTTGCCAGCCTTACAGATATCGAACGAGCGAAAGACTGCTCGATTGTAAAGCCGGGCGGATCTGCCTGGACTACTTCTTTAGCGCTATCATTTGAGTTCGACCGGATCGCCCCACCCAGGGAGTGGTATTTCTTTATAAATTCACTTCGATCCTCTTCGCTCATCTTGGAACGTCGTCTATTGAGGCGATTTGTAGAAGGCAGACGGCGGTATCCAGTCGCTTCCCCCTCCGACCCAAATGGAGAAAGATCGAAGACGCCGGGACGCTCCGAAAGAATGTAGCTCGTTACAATTTCGGCTATCCGTGCGGCAGCTTCGTGGTCAACCTGGTATCTATCCGCCGTTTCCCTAACTATCCTTTGGATAATTGACGCTTGCTCCGAAGGGGTCGCACCAGCGCTTCGTCGAAGCGGCGAATCAAGCGGTTCAGAATCGAAAGCCACTTCCGGCGCCAGAACGGCATAGGACCGCGCCGATATTACGTTATCGATTTGATCGAGCTCGGCCCTTTGGGGCGCTATCTTCGACAGCAATACCCCCTCTATTGCACGTGCCGCTTTTCTGACACCACTCAGCCCCCTGACGCCATCTTTAGTTAGAGCTCCGATGAGCGAGCCTATTCGCTTAGCGGCCGTCGCTGCCTGCTGTAAATCATTTTGATAATTTAGATGCAAGTGATTGAGATAAACCGCCAATGCCTGGTGATCAGCTTCTGAAAGAAGTTCAGTTGATTGCTCGATGGCACGGTCGAGGCGATCTAGCGTTTCGGAAACAATCTTCTCATACAGATTCTGTCGAGACCCTTCATCGTTAGCCACGGTAATCACCTTTTCTGGAGAGGGCTGGAAATTTTTAATTCAAAACAGGCGATGTTCTTATCGCACATCGAACGGCTCCCGATAAGTATTGATACTCGGCGGAAGTCGTTCGAGCCATGTCTACCATCGTGTCTAGCAGAGCTGCTCCTCGCTGTCTTCCCATGTTCCAGGGCACAGGTAGAGGCTGTTGTGCTTGCGTAGGCCGGATTCGATGCCCCCGTCCTTACCGCCTCTGCTGTTCTGTGTATCGACACCGCAGGCTTCGGCGTACTCGTACACGTCGAAGTTGGGGTCGGCATGCCCCAGAACCTGGGCGGTCACCCACATCACGTTCGTGCGGATACTGTCGGTCTCCCGCTGCGAAAGGGTCTCTTCGCCATAGTTAGAGTCTGTTGACCGATCATGTCCAGCGCGATCTCGGCGGTAAGGGGAGTCGGACCAATCCTGCTGCTTGATCTCGGTGGCAAACTCACGCGCGAGTCGGCTTAGAGCCATGCTGTTCCTCCGATAGGAACGAGTTGGCACTGTCCCCCGATGGGATGATCTAGCTCAGACTAGGGCTACGACCTCCCTGCTGCTGAGACCTTTCGAAAGAACAGCATCATATAGGACGGTTAGATACTATATTTAGCTTTAACGGATGCACAGAAACCCCGGAACTTGCCGAACTTTAATTCGTGAAGTTACGGTGGTTTGCGGGCCAGGCCGGTCTCGGCCAGACAGCCATCGATCAGATACGGGCGATACTGAATCCTCTCCAGACCACGCTTGATCACGCGAGCCAGGTGATCGAGGCTCCCCACCGCGAGGTTGGTCAGCACACCGCAGTTCAACAGCGATCAGATGCCCCCTGAACAGGATGAAGCTTCAAAAGCCTCTGGAACGGAAGTTACGTCGGTAGAGTCCTGAGCATGGGCCGCCGGATCGACTTCTACGACGACCCCGCCGCGCCCAAGCCCAACAGCCTGGTTCCGTCAGTGAACGTCGTGGTCACCAACGAGGCGGGCGAGATCCTGATGATCCGTCGCAGCGACAACGGCAACTGGGCCGCGCCCGGCGGCGCGATCGACCTGGGCGAGTCCCTGCCCGAGGCCGCGATCCGCGAGACGTTGGAGGAGACCGGCGTCAGGTGCGAGATTACCGGTCTTGTCGGAACGTACACGGATCCCAAGCACGTGATTCTCTACACCAGCGACGGCGAGGCCCGGCAGGAGTTCTCCATCGTGCTCACCGGCCGAGCCGTCGACGGGGAGCCGACGCCGAGCGACGAGTCCCGGGAAGTGCGTTGGGTGCCGCGGGACGCGGTTTGCTCACTGTCGATGGACCGCTCAATGCGGCTGCGGATCGGCCACTTTCTCGAAGGATCGGACAAGCCGCACATAGGTTGAGGCCCCGGCTTGTGCCGAGGCCTGGAGGCGAGCATCAATGGGAATCATTCGCCGAGAGCGTTGCCGATCTTCCCGTTCATCCGTTCCTGCTGGCCCTCCATGCATTTGGCGTACACCCGGTGGAGGACCTCCACGCTGTGTCCGGCTCGTTTGGCTACCTCAGTAGCCGGTACGCCCGCATTGAGCCAGAGGGACAGGGCAGCGTGTCGCAAGTCGTAGGGTCGGGCGGCGAGCGGTGACCTCACCTGCTCACCGGTGAAGACAAGCGCTCGCGCTTCCTGCCAGACGTAGGAGCATGCCGAGCTGGAGTAGGAACCTCCCTTGGTCGTCCGGAAGAGCCGGCCGTCGTCCTCGGTGCCATAGGCGTCGATGTGCTCACGGATGATGGCGACCAGGACAGGCGGGATGGGAATCTCCCTGGTTTCCTTCTTCGCCCGGTGCTTGAGGCTGCGCGACTCGTGGGTCTCCCCTGAGTTAGTCCATCGCTTGTTCGCCTGCGGTCTCGCCCTCTCCAGGAGGATCTGGCCCCATCCCACTTCGGGCAGGGTGCAGTTCTTCAGACGAAGGTCCGCCGCCTCCTCCGGCCGCAGACCCGCGTAGTAGATGCAAGCGAACAGGGCTCTGAGCCGAACTCCCCGAGTGCGGCCGACCTTGGGCACAGCGGCCAGGAGCTGCTTCGCCTGAGCCGGATTGATCACCGTGCGGGGGTCGACGACGTTGACGGCCTTGGGCGGCCTCCACTTGATCTCATGCAGTGGGTTGGTCGTGAACACCTTCTGCTCTACCGCCAACTCCAAGAGATGATGAAAGATCGCCCGCTTCCGCCGTACCGTGTTGGCTGCGGCCTCCCTGCCATCGAAGGTGACCGAGATGATGTCGAGCGCGATACGGACAACGCGCGCCTCCTGGAGATCCGTCAGCGGAAGGGATGCCTTCTCCAGCCAGCGCAGCGCCACGGTCTGCACACGGGTCAGCGTCTCCCGCCGGTCTTCCGGAAGCAGCACGTGGTTACGTAGCACCTGCCGCAACTCGTCGTCCTCCGGTCGGTCCGGAACATCGGCTACCAGCGCCGGGATTAGCGACAGCAGCGCGTACGCCTCAGTTTCCCGAGTTCGAGGAGCCGTCCTGTGCCACCGGCTGACCACGTACGACTGCGCGAACTGCATGAAAGACGGTCCCGAAGGCTCAGAGGCTGCCAGCATCGAGAGCGGCAATCCGGTGGCGACGTCGAACGCCTCCCCCTTCTTCGCCGCCTGACGAAGGTCGGACAGGAAGTTCTCGGCCAGCGCCTTGGTCCTGAACGTCTTGGATCGTGACTTGGTGCCCGCCTTCCAGCGCGCTTCAAAGGACGGCGCCTTGCTGGACTGGTTCCGGCGGACTTCCCAGATGCGCACTTCGTAGGTGACGGTCACGACGCCTCCCGCAGCGAGTCGAGCCACGCTTCGAGGTCACTGCGCCGGACACGCAGCTCGTCATTGGGGTACTGGATGCAGACCGGTGCCTTGCCGAGTTCCCGCCACCGGTAGAAGGTGCGGCGGGAGATTCCGTTCAGCACGGTGAGCACTTCGGGCACGGTAAGGAGTCGGTCATCAGGCCGAGGCATCGCGCACCTCCCCGAGCACCGGAGGCAGGGGCAAGGGTCTCCCCGTCAATGCAGCAGCGAGGAGAGCGTCTCCGATCGACAGACCTTGTCCGGCGTACTCCCACTCGGCGATCCCTAGGACGGTGTCCTCATCGAAGAGCGGAAGCCGTCCGGTGCTGATCGCCTCACCGCGCATGTAGTCGGTGCGTTCCTGGCGGATGTCGCCGAGGGTGGTGGAGTAGCGGCGGCTCTTGGTGGAGAAGTGGCCCCGGAAGCCCAGCATGTTCGCCCATTTGATGAGCCGGAACTCGGTCAGCTCGTCGAGGGCGCCCAGGCGCAGGCACTCGGAGATGAGCCGCCGGGCGTGGTCGCGGATCGGCAGGGCGGTCAGGTCGTCGAGGGGGTTGATGCGCCGGTCGAGGGTGCCGACGCATTCGGCGGCTTTGGTGGCGTACTTGGCGATGTAGGCGGCTACGGCCTGTTCGGTGAGGTCACCGGTCATCGTGATCTTGCGAACGTCGAGTTGGGCGCCCCACTGGAAGGCCCGCGCGGGTTCGCCAGGTACCGCAGGGACGGTGACCGCGACGGCGGAGGCGGCGTGTTGTACGGCGTCGGTCATCAGGTCGGCGGTTGCCCAGGCCGGTGGAGGGGTAGCCGGCCCTTCGGGGCCGTCGATGCGGATGACCGCGTGAAAGTGGACGACGCCGCGCCGCTGATACTCGGCGACTTTGGCGAAGGAGAGCACGGCCTGTTCCCGTAGCTCCCGCTGGGTCAGTCTGGCGTTCTTGGCGAGGCGTCGGCGAAGGGCTTCGGTGAAGCGCCGCCACAACTCCGGGGACATGGCGTTGAACAGCACGCTTCCCGCGTAGTCGTAGCAGTCCGGGCAGAGCGGTTCACCGAGGCATTGTTCGTCGGTCCCGTGTCGAGCGGTGCAGGACATGACGCGCCCGTGCGGGCAGGTGGCCGCATCCCGCCGGGCGTGGCAGGGCAGGACGGTGCCGTTCTTCTCTCGCCGGGTGTGGACGGTGCCGAAGGAGGGGGCGGTGAGGGTGACGAACAGGCAGGGGTGCGCGGTGACCGAGGCCGGGACGCCCTTGCCGCCGACGAGGCCCGCGCGGATGAGGTGGTAGGTGTCGGCCCGGTAGGTCTCGGCGCAGGCCGGACAGCGCGAGGCGCGCCGGGTCTTGCAGGGGACGCGAAGGATGCCGTCCGGTTCGGTCGCGGTGCTGTAGCTGTGCAGGCGCTGGCCGGTGGCGGGGTCGAGGTGGTGGACGTGGCCGCGTAGATGGATGGGCTGTCGGCAGCCGCCGATCCGGCGGATCTGGGAGGCCCACCGGGCGTATTGGGGGTCGTGGAGCCGGGTGATCATCCCGGCTACCGCGTGGGGGCTTGGCATGATGGAGGTGTCCCTTCCGGGCTTTTCGGGGTTCGGTGCGGGATGGCCCCCGACGTGGCGGACGTCTTGGCGGATGTGTGGTCACGCCGGGGGCGCCGAGGACTCTCAGCTGAAGCCGAGGCCCTCGCAGTGCTCGCAGGTTGGGCCGTAGCTGTCGACGCCGGTCCCGCCGCAGTGGCAGCACAGCCAGTGCTTGGGCGCGATGTCGACGAGCGGGGCGTCTGGGTTGCCGGTCATGTGATCCACCTCCTTTCGGGGCGCTTGGGGGCGGTATTGAGGAACACACGCCAGGTGTGTGGCCGCTGGTGAAGCGGCAGGATCTGCGAGATCGAGCCGATGGGGAGGATCGTGCGGATCTTGTTGACGGCGTAGGCGATTTCGGCGTGGGTGCCGTCGATGCGGATGCGCATGGGGGTTCTCCTTGGTGTTCAGGCGGAGGTGGGGCTGTCGCGCAGGGTGCGCAGCAAGTCGGAGGCGAGCTGACTGGACACCCCGAGGCGGGTGCGCAGGGCGTCGCGGGTGATGGGTCTGCCGTGCCGGGCGTGGTGTTCGTCGGCGACGCGGCGCGCGTAGTCGAGGAGCTCGTTGGTTGGTCCGAGGTCGTTCCGGGCGTTCTCGGTGCCGTTTTGGGGTTCGTTCTGGCCGGGTACGACGAGGCCGGGCAGCGGGACGGGCGTGGCGAGTTCGGGAACGGTCTGCCCTGCGGCGTCCGGAACGAGAACGGGAGTTGGGGACGGTTCGGGACGGGGTTCGGAGGCGCGGCGCTCCAGCATGGAGACCGCGATCAGGAACGCACCGGCCGGGGTCGCGGCGGTGATCCACCCCCAGGCCGAAGGGTGGGCTTGGGCGAGGTTCGCGGCCAGGGACAGGGCGATCCCGCCGACGAGGACGAGGGTCGGCCAGGAGATCCAGCCGCTTCGTTCCCGTCCGTTCTTCTTGTCGCGCTGTCGTTCCCGTGCGGCCATGACACAGGTGAGGTCGACGCAGACCGCTATGGCCCAGGCCATCCAGCCGTCCTGTCCGTGTTCGGTGGCGGTGTCGCGGATGTGGGTGAAGCTGCCGGCCCCGGCGATCGCGGCGAGGATCAGCACCGGTGCGGAGTCGGCCAGCCGTACGGCCAGACGAGGCGCGGTCGCGGTCACGGCGGTTCTCCTTCCGAAGGGGTCAGGCGATGAGTTCGGGGGTGTCGACGCCGGGCAGTTCGTGACCGAGGCCGGAGGCGGCTACCTGGTTCCACGAAGGGGCCATTTCGGCGTAGGTGCCCGCGGCTTGCTCGGCGGCGGCGGTGGAGACGTAGCCGGACCGCGCCCGGTACCACCGGCCGTCAGAACCGGTGATCACAGCCACGCCGGGCAGTTCCGGCGCGATGGACCGGGCGGCAACCAGGGCGTCGGGGTCGAGGTCGCCCAACGTCATCACCGCGGTCTCGGGATCGTTGACCCGGTGACAGACCCTCCCGCCGATCTGGGCACGCAACGCGGTCACGCCGGGACCGAGGTCGGAGCCGATCCGTTGCCCGGACAGGATCAGGTGGATACCGAACGCACGGCCGAGCTGGGCGATGCGCAGCAGCGCGGTAGCCGTCCGGGTGACCTGATCCTTCTCGGCCTTGTCAGCGGTCAGGTACAGCTCGGCGAGTTCGTCGACCAGGACCACGACCGGGATCGGACGTCCGGCGTCGGGGAGCTGCCAGATGTCGCGCACCCCATAGCGGCGACAGGCCAGCATCCGAGCACCCATCACCGCGATCAGGTCACTGAGCAGGTCGAGGCACTCGGCACGGGTGGTGGCCAGCGCGGTCAGCCGAGCGGCGTAGGCCGACAGCTCGACCCCGCCTTTGAGGTCGAAGCCGACCAGGGCGACCGGTTGCGGGGCCAGGCCGACGATGAGCGCGTTGATCAGGTTGGACTTGCCCGATTGGGTGGCGCCCGCGTTCATCCAATGCGGGATGAGCCGCAGGTCCATTCGCCAGGCCGCGCCGGTCTCCAGCACCCCGACGACCGGCCGGAGCAGGTCCTCGGCCCGCCAACCGTCACGCGGCTCAGCTGGCGGGGAAGCGGGGGCGACGTGGGTTAACGGGTCCTGGGTGATCCCTTGGAGGGTGACGCGGCCAGGTCGGGAGCTGACCACGCGAACCGCCTCGATGCGCCAGGCGTGCGCGAGCCGTTCGCAGACCTTGGCGTAGTCGTCGGGCACTTGGCCGTCGAGGAGATGGAAGGTGATGCGGAAGCCGTGCCGTACGGGCCGGGGCAGGCCCATCCAGGGCTTGGTGTCGACGGCGACCCGTTGGAAGCGCCGCTTGACCTGCACGACGCCGGTCGAGGCGACCAGGCCGGGGACGGTGGTGAACCACCAGCGGTGCCGCTTCTTGGTCAGCCCGCAGCCGGAGGCCACGTGACGCCAGGACCAGCGCAGCCAGACGGCTTTGCGCGGGAAGACCAGGACGTACCAGTAGGAGAGGGGAGCCCAGCGCCGCCAGGCGAGCAGCACGAGCACGACGGCGAGGACCTTGAGTAACGGGTGGTCGAGGGTGATCACAGGTCCGCCCCCATTCCGGTGGAGAGGGAGGCGCCGGCGGAGGCGAAGGAGGCGGCCCGGTAGGAGATGCCCCAGCGTCCGCCTTGCTCCCAGACGTAGCCGACCAGGCCGACGGGGACGACCTCCTCACCGGCGGTGATCTGTGGTTCGGGGGTGGTGCTGACCTTGACCAGCTCCATGCGGCCAAGGTCGTCCTCGAACAGGAAGGTGAGTTCGTACATGACGTTGCCGTCCTTGTCGCGCTTGATCTCGCCAGTGTCCTTGTTGACGAGGCGGGGCTTGGCGGCCTTGACGCAGGTGATCTGGAGCTTGGTGACGTCGACGGGGATGGGGATGGCGCGCATGATCGTTCCTTTGCTAGGCAGGATGCTTAGAACACATGGAACACTTGGAATTCTATGTTGTCAATGAGTTCTTCGACGGCTTGGTTGGCTTCTTTGCGTAGGTGTGCTGAACTGGAGACGCGAAAAGTCAGCGGAGACGCGTCAAGTGCGTCACAAGCGACAACACGAAGCGAGACGAGCGCAATGGTGGAGAAGACCGGCCAGCCGGCCTACTTGCAGATCGTTGACGAGCTGCGCGGCCAGATCCGTACCGGCTCACTCGCGCCCGGTATGGCGCTGCCCTCCATCGCCCAGCTGGGCGAGCGCTTCGACGTCTCCGCCAGCGTGGTCAAGGCCGCGATCAGCGTGCTGCGTACCGAGGGACTGGTGATCGGCCAGCAGGGCAAGGGCGTGTTCGTCCGCCAACCCCCCGCCGAAACCCCCAGGCCCGAGGCGCCGGATGTGAACGCCGAGATCCTGGACCAGCTTGCCCAGACGCGCCAGAGCGTCAAGGAGCTGGGTGATCGACTCGCCGCTCTAGAGGCGGCAGTCTTCGCAAAGCAGAAGTGATCTCGCCGATCCGGCACGCCAACTCGTCCAGCTCTGCCCGAATCGCGGCCAATTCCCAGCTGATCCGCTGTGGGTCGACGTTCACGGGTTCCTCCCTTGCTCTGCGGTGCGTTTCGCCTTTCGGGATGGCTTAAGTTCACCGTGAGCTGGGGGTTTCCGGTATCACACCGATCTAGTTAAGCTTCTTCAGTTCTCCTCAACACCCATTTACACAAGCGTTTTCATATGCACGACCGCACACCGCGTCACCTCCCCGAAGCGTGAAGGCGAAAGTATGCAACTGAAGACGACCCAGCGACCCGGCTGGACCCCCTCCCGCCTGCGCGAACACCGCGAAGCCCACGGCCTCACCCTGGAAGGCGCAGGCGAGCGACTCCGCCAGGCAGCCACCCGCCACGGCCTGAGCGTCCCGGCCGCCAACTTCCAAACGCTGTGGGGACATGAGCAAGGAACCGTGTTCCCCGGCCCGCATTACCGGCGCGCTTACTGCCTGCTCTATGAGGCCACCGAACCCGAACTAGGGTTTCGCCCCCCTCTGCCCGGTGAATCACAGAAAGCGGAAATTGTGATTTCCGATTTGCCTACGCCCTCTGATCCCGCTGTCGACAACGCCGCGGCCCAGGTCATTGAGGAGACGTTCACCAAGGTCTCCGTCGGCGGCATCGAGCCGGGCGACTCTCCGCAAGCGCTGCTTCGTAACCGGGTGGTCGACGCCTGGCGTAGGCGCCACGGCGGAGGCAACCCCAAGCCCATCCTCACCCTGGTCGGCGGGTATGCCGGATCGGGCAAGACCGAGTTCTCTCGCTTCCTGTCCGACATCACCGGGTGGGCGTTCCTGGACAAGGACTCACTGACCCGCTCCATCGTCGAGCGGCTACTTGTCTCCCTTGGAGGCGACCCCAACGACCGTCACACCGATCTGTACCTCAAGGAGGTCCGCCCCCTGGAGTACCGGTGTCTGATGGAGACCGCGTGGGACAACCTCAACGTCGGTACCTCGGCCATCTTGGCGGCCCCGTTCATCGCCGAACTCAAGGATGAGGCGTGGTTTGCCCGCCTGGAGAACCGGTGCGCGGCCAAGGGGATCGATGTGGCGGCGATCTGGGTCCGCTGCGATCCCGAGTCGATGCGTGAGTACATCGAGTTCCGCGGAGCCGCCCGCGATGCGTGGAAGCTGAGCAACTGGGAGGAGTACGCCGCAGGTTTGAATGTCGAGGCCAGCCCGCCCACCGCCCACGTCACTGTCGACAATCGGCTTGGTGCCGCGATCAGCTTGGCCGACCAGACCCGCGAAGCGCTCAAGCGGATCCTGACGTGAGCCCGCAGGGAATCGTCATCTACGGGCCGCCCGCCAGCGGCAAGGACACCATTACCGCCGCTCTCACCCGCTTGGATTCGCGGTTCACGTTGCTGCCCAAGCTCAAGGTCGGCACCGGCCGAGCCAACGGCTACGAGTTCGTCAGTCTTGAGCACCTGGACAAGCTCCGGGAGTTAGGTCGACTGGTCGCCGAAACCCGCCGCTACGGCAACGTCTACGCCATCGACCGCCAGACGATCGAAGACCGCCACGCCGCCGGCTACGTGCCCGTTGTGCACATGGGCAACCTTGACGACCTGCGCCGTCTCATCGGCCGCGCCCCGGATTCCTGGCTGCGCGTGCTGCTGTGGGTCCCGCGCGAGGTCACCGAACAGCGATCCCGAAGCCGCGGTGACGTCGACACCGGCAAGCGCCTGACCGCATGGGACGAGACGCTCACCGACCTGGAGACGAGCACCGACACCGGGTTCTTTCACCTACGCCTCCACACCGACCGTCTCGGAGCCGACGCCGCAGCACGCGAGATCAGGGGTGCCTACGATCGACTACGGCAGGCCGGTTGTCCTCAGTCGCAGGAGTGCCACCCTTGAGACGAGCCGCTACCTCGTCGGGGATCAGGTCCAGCCGCCACCAGGTGCCGCACTGTCGACAACGGGCACCATCGGGCAGAGGATTCGGGCGGGTCCACTCCACCTCGCGGTGAAGACAGTCCGCCCCGGTCGGGTAGCTGCGGGCGCACCGCTCAGCCGTGACCGATGACTCATCCGCCGTCACGATCAGCGGCGCGTCCCCTTGGCCACGCCCGCAGTACGGACACACCGGCGCTGCCCCGTTCAGCCGGCCCTCGATGCATCGCTGTTCGTCGGCCAGCTGGAGGAGTTCCTCGGCCGTTTCGGCGACCAGGTGCCCGGTGAGCCCGGCGAGCATCTCCTGTTCGGTCAGTACGAGTTCGGGGTCACGGCGCGCGGAGAAGACACCCCACCCACTCTGTTCAGTCCGCCACCCCTCGATCACCGGCCCACCGGCCACCGGAGGCAGCGGCCACCCGGCCGGAAGCTGTTGAGCACCTCGTTCAGACATCGCATCCCCATTCCATTTCGAGCGTGACCGGTGTGGTGAGACGTGACGGCGCCACCCCTCCAAGGCCAATGCCGCCACGCCCACTCAAGGGATCACCAACCCGTCCCACGACGGCTGAAGCAGCACGGGGGAACGGTTGAACAAGGTGGTGATCAAGGAGCCGTCCGAGGCGAACGAGCAGGAGACCGAGAGCAGGAACGTCGATGGCCTCCACCAGCCGCCGTCACTCCCCAGGCGGCCCAGTTGGGTGACCTGTCCCCACACGAGATCGACGTGGCGATGTCCACGCTCGTATTCGTCGCCCTGTACCGGAGTGATCCGGAACGGCTGATCACGGTCACGCTCGAAGGCCAGGTAGTACCCGGGGCGGAGATTCTCCGCAGGCCGCACCAGCACCCCGACAGCCATCCCGGGTGAACGAGGCGGCAGCACCAGCGACCCTGCACATCGGTTAGGCGCCGTCATGACGGATACGCCGCTCTTGACTCCGGTTCCGGCAGGGGGTGAGTCTGCCGCAACTCCGCGTACCGCAGGGCAACACGGTGCGCGGCCCGGTCAGGTTCTGCCAGCGGGTGACGGGCGTAGACGGGACGACGCTGACGAGGGTTCCAGCCGGTACGCCACCAGTACTGATCCCCGCGACACCACACGATCAAGTCGACCCAGACCGACACGAGCGCCAGCCCGTACCCGTCATGCACATCAGCCACGATTCCGTGATAGCTCAGGGCCTCACGGAGGTCTTCGGCAGCCATTAGCGCCATGTCGCCAGGGGAGAGCTCGGTCATGTCCTCACCCCGGTTGTGCTCGTCATCGCGTCGCGTCTCATCACGTCCCCAAGGTCGAGGTCATCGGGTACAGACGGCCGAGTCGAAGCCCACGCACCTCAGGGACCTCATCGACGGCTACGCGCACAGCATAGGCAGGCATCATCACCCCTGCCTACCCTTCAACACTTTTTCCTACCCATCACGACCGGTACGCATCGTAACGTCTCTTGACCTGGGGCTACCGGTCGCTTCCTATCGTTTTTCGTGTGATCCACTTCCGGCCTGATCAGCCCAAGTCAGAGCAGGTCCTCAACGAGATCCGCCGCCGCATCCAGGCCGGCGACTACAAGCCCGGCTATCCCATCCCGGGAGAACCCCGCATGGCGGAAGAGTTCGGGATCGCTCGACGCACCGCCCGCAAGGTGATCAACGCCCTCATCGCCGAGGGCCTGGTCTACACCGTCAGGAACATCGGAACCTTCGTCGCCGACCCCAAAACCGGCAAGGCACCCGAGCGCATCGAACCCGAAGACGACCAAGCCGAGGGTGAGCCTGCACCAGGCGAATGAGAACTTTCTCTACGTCTTTAAAGGCGGTCCGCTACGCGGCCCGCCGGGCGCGCCGGTCGGCAAGCGTGCCCGGCTGCGGCTCTTCGGCCGGTCCGGGCACGCACCGCCCTGCGCGCCCGAGAGGCCAGCAGAAGGCGCCACTTAACGCCGTGACGATCACTCACTTCGGCGCTCGCCATACGTAGTTGGGGTGATCGGCTGCCGCGGCCCTCCTTCGTCGGACCTTGCCATCGGTCAACACAGCGAGGTCCCACTTAATCCTCCAGAAGGAGGAAACGGTTCGCTTCCGAATGCACCGACCGGGCACCGATCTTCTCTCAACGACATTTGGAAGCCGTCCCGAAAATTTACACCGGCCACTTCAACAGCCATCATCCGCACCGTTCTCTGGCCTAATAATCGCCCGCTCCCCATACGAGATGATAACGACCGGCGACAATGTTAGCGCCCACCGGATCCGACTGCTCAATTATCTGTTAACGAATATCGCAACGCCACACGAGGATCACTGCACTCGAATCGACATAAACATCCCAACAACCCAAAGCTGAATTTTAAAGTCCCATGGCCTTCTATATAAAACTGATTGTCAAGTACAACTCAGATTTCCTTTATCGTACTGTTGATGCCGAGTTCTCCGAGCCACTGCTGCAGGTCATCAGTAGTACCCGCGTCGACAACAAGTTGTAGGGTGCCCTGCAAATAGCTGATCTTTCGTTCGTCGAGGGCCATATAAAGAGTCTTGAACAGGGCCGCAAAGTTGTCGGCTTCGTCTGGGTTGGCGAGCAGGTTGCGGGTAAAGGAGAACGCAATTTGCCTCTCGGTGACGGTCGGGGGGACTTGACAGGTACCTTCATGAGTTGGTTTCCCGCAGGAGGCGCAGATAACGGCAGGCGGGACAGGTTTTGAGTCGCCTCCCCCACCAGTCTGACCAGTGCCGGTACCGGTACCAGTACCTGTTTCGCCCTCAGCTCCGGTCTCGCAGGTTCCCTTGTGAGCTGGTTTACCGCAGGTGGGACAGGTCTTCGGCTTGGGTTTGGCGAGGCGCAGGCCGGCGCTGGCGAGGTTGACCTGGTTGGGCGCAGTAACTGCGACGACGCTTCCCGCGCCATCAACGACGTCGACAAGTCCTGCTGCAACAGCGTCGTAGATGGCCTGTTGCAGATCACGGTCGCCGCCATACAACAGCGGCAGCCGCGGTGCCGCGTAAAACGCGGCGCGGATGTCGGACAACGTCCTGCCGTAATCACTATCACGCAGATTATGCAAGAGCGCCCTTGGACCGAACTGACCAGCGTCGAAGACCTTATCCCGCTCGGCGAGTGCCTTCCACACGATGGTGCCGTCCAAAGCACTGCTGTGCTCATCGTCAAAGGTGAGCTGGTCGAGGTAGCGTTCCCCGTCCGGGTCAGGCTGTGCGAGGTAAGCGACGTGCTGGTAGGCGCGCTTGAGCGCCTTTTCGAGCTGCTCTTTGGCGCTCGCGAGTTCCTTTGTGCCGGTAGCCTTGAGCTCATCGTCGTTTTGGACCTCGGGTGCTGCGAGGGCCTTCTGGCGGGCGAGGTACTCTACAGCGACGCCTCGGGCGAGTGCCCGGCGTTGGGTGTTGACGATGGCGTAGATGGCGCTAGATGCCCATTGCACAGGCAACTGTTGGGTGCCTTTACCCAATCCCGTAGCGATGGTAAGTGCCACGATTGTGGCCTCCTCCATGCCGTTACGAAGGCTGTATTGGGCCGGATCGAGGACAATGAGCCGGCTGGTATACGCGGTGTCGAGCCCCGCTGTGGCCAGGACGTCAGCGGCAGTACGCTCGGGCTCCGCCTTGATAAACTTCAGATCGCGGAAGGGTCCGCTACTGGCGAGCCGCTGGGTGAACTCAGCGATTACCCGGTCACGCTCGGCCTCGGTAATGGTACGCCGGATGTTGTTGACCAGCATCCGGTGGGTCAGCCGGGTGGACAGGAAATAGCGAGCAGGCTTGTTGTTGCCCTGTCCAGGAATAATTTCTACCGCCGACATGCCCCGATCGGGGTTGATGAGGTCCTCGATGACGGTGTCCGCGTCCGTGACCGTGTAAGAGATATCAGGGACATTCGTGGCAGCCTTGACCTCCGGAGCGCTTGCACCACGGCCACGTCCCGGCCGCAGAGTCCCGACGATGCTGGCGAGGAACACAAATGTCGCGGCGCGCTCAGCGGCCCGCGGGTTGGCATCGGTCCACGAAAGCGACTGGCGTTCGATGTCCTGGCGGCGGGCCGTGCCGGCGGTACCGTCGTTGTTGACCACCTCGATCTCGGCGAGGCTACGGTAATTGGAGATGGTGCGATCGTCCTCGACGAGCCCGGAGCCAAGCAGCGCCTCACGGACTGCGGAGTCGCTGAGTGGCAGGTCACCAGGGCCGATGAGCGCGGGCACCCACTCACCTGCCTTACCACGCCGTTGCTGCGCATAGACGGTGGCAGCGAAGATCCTGATGGTGGACCGGACGCGTTGAAATCCGGTGACCTTGCTCCACTCCTCCTTGGCGATCGCCATCAGCATGGGGTGGAACGGGTAGCAGGCAGCTACCTGCTCGTCCCAGCGAGCACGCCAATCCGAGCCAGCCACGCCCCACACGTTTTTCGTCCACGATTTGTCGTCCAGCACCGGCCGGTACATTGCGGCAGTGGCGGCGAGAACCTCGGCGGCCGGCTCCGCGTCAAACAGGCGGCGGCGCAGGATGTCGGCGAAATCGCCAACCTCGGTGACTGTGGCGGGCGTGCCGTTGCGCTCGAGCAGACTGTTCAGGTCGTCACGGCGGGCTTGTGCACCTACCGACAAGGCAGTCTTGTCCCGGTCAGAAGCGATCATGACGACGAGCATCGCGACCTGCGGGACGTCGTTAACGACGTCGAGCAGTGCCCGCAGGAACGCGACATCCTGCGCGACCAGATCGGGCTTATTCGCACCGTCGAGGCCATTGCCGATGTAGTCGAGGACCTCGTCGACGATGATGAGGATGGGGCGGTTGACAGCTTTGATCGCCTCCGCGATCTTGCTCTTGTCACTCCAAAATGGCTGGTAGCGCTCGAACAGCGAGTAGTCCTTAGAGAACAGCCGCCATAGGAAGCGCTCGTAGAGATTGACCGCCGGACCGTCGATTTCTTGTACCGGCGCGCCCGGCGTCATGTGGTCGCACGGCAGCACTACCACGTGCGGCCGGTTCAGATCCGTCGGCAGATCATGACCAACCTTGGCCTTGGCGCGTGCTGCGATGCGCTGTCCGAGCTCGGTGCTGAACAGTGCCTCCGGATGCGCGGCGAGGTGGAAAGCCCCGATGCAGGCATGCGATTTACCGCCGCCCATACCCTGATCGAGACGGGTGACCGAGCGGGCCTTGATGTAATCCGGGCCGCCACCGATCCGCACGGCGACCTCAGTGAGCAAATCGGTGAGCCGTTCGGTTGGATGAGTGATCTCACCGTAGTAGGCGGCGTCGGCGTACAGCGGCTTGTCCGCTCCAAGACCATGCACCGCCTGGAACAGTGACATCTGTACATCATCGATCTGCCCAGACGCACTGATGATCTCCTGTCGGATCTTCAGTGCCTTCCACCACGGCGTCACACTGCTTGCCACGTCACCCTTCCCTGTGCACTGTTGATCTTTTTGGTCCGTGGACTTCTGTAGTTGCGCCAATCATCAGAGCAGCCTCATTTGGGAGTCCTCGTCCAACTGACGCTGCTGCCGCACTTCATCGCCAGCGATCACCAGCTCGGCGGCATTGGCGATGCCGTCTCGGGCACGCCGCACGCGACTGAAGGCGATGGCGTCAGGGTCGGAGTCGGGCAGGCGATCTGCGAGAAACTGCACCGCCGCCCATAGGTAAGCGTCGTCGGCTCCGCGCCCCGAGGTCGCGAGCACTTCTCCCATCGCGGCGAGACCATCCTCCGACGCGGTTGCGAGCGCAAGTGCGACATCGATAACCGCCGACTCACCATTGATTCGCGCATTGAACTGTTGGGCCGCGGTGAATCTAACACCCTTGGAGGCATTGGGAACCAGGTCGCGGACTTCAGCTAGATCCATGGAGGAAGCGAGGGTCTGCCAGCGGAGTTCCGACTTTGCCTGCACCTGTCGGCCGTACAACCTCACCCACCAGAGCGCGAAGCGGGTGCGGGCGTCGAAGGTCTCAAGCGGGTGGTGGTCGATTTCGACCGCCATGGCTTCCTGAACCGCGGCCCGCGCCAAGGGTAGGAACGTATAGATGTCGACCGGCTCGCCGCGAGAGTCCAGCACCTCGCGGTATCGGCCCACCACCTCCATCGCAGGGCCGGCAGCCGCCATCAGCATGTCCGCTGGCGCGAGCCCCCACCGTTCCCAGTCGGGATAGCGCCGCTTGATCTCGGTCTTGATCTCGGCCTCGACGGCCCCTTTGCGGCCGCTCGGGCGTTCGGGCGGCGCGGGTCGGCACGACATCGTCAAGGTGGTGACGATATTCGCCGCCCCGGCACCACCGCCAGCTTCCGTCTTCGCTGGCCAGGAGCCAGTGAGGACCAACTGCGCCTGGTTGATGGCGCCGAGCAGGCGCTGCCAGACTTCGGGGTCGCCGTGGCCGAAAACTATAGTCACGACGCCGTCGTCTCGGACGACCCGGCGTGCCTCAGAGAAGGCCTTCGCAATGCTCGAGTCGTAGTGCTCACGGGTGCGGTGGTCTGTGTCGGTCTTCCAGGCGCGGAAGCGCTTGACGATGACCTCGTCCGCCTTTTCCTGTACCCCTTGCGGGTGACTGGTAATAGCGAAAGAGGGAGCGGTGGTGTGCAGAGCCCGCTTAAGCCAAACGTAGAACAGATCCGATGCGTCGGAGTAGTCGATCATGTCGTCATAAGGAGGATCGGTGACAACAGCGCTCAGTGACGAATCACGGAAGGGCAATGATAGTGCGGAGCCTCGCTGCAGATTGGCTGGCCGCCCGACGGCCCTCGCCGCCTGGTTGCGAATGACCGTAACCGTGTCGTCGGCAAGTGACGGCCAGGTGCCAGGGCCATCGCCGAGTCCGGTCTCGAAGTAGTCGTAGCCGAAGGACAGCGATGCTTCGTTCTGGAAGATGTGATTGGTTTGAACACGGTTACTGGTGGCGTGATTATGCGGGAGCAGCGCCGTACCACGCGTAGAGCGCTTAATCTTGCGTACGAAAACGGATCCGGCATAGCCAGCGAGCGCGGCGGCATAGTCATCGCTGATGCCGTGCGCCTTTAACTCTGTAGCGGTGTCGGCGATGACTCGGGCTAGCCGCACAAAGCCGAGAGTTTGCCGGGCGTTGCACAGGTCGCCGTACGTTCGGGCGCCGTAAACAGACGCCCGAACGGTGTCGCTGTTGCCGACTGGGATGCCCTCGTCGGGGACAGCTGGGATCCAGCCGAAGGATGGCTCCTCGGCGAGCAGCTTGCTGGCGAGGTCTGCGGCGGCCCGCTCTTCGTCAGTAGGCTGCCGGAATACCTTTCCCACCTTCGGATCCAGGTCGGCTGCAACGAGCAGCACATCCTGTGCGAGCCTTTCCTGGGCGAGTCGCTGGTGCACCTGCTTAAGGTGTGGGTGGGAGCAGAACGGGCAGATGGCGCTCTTACCCTTGATTGCCTTGCCGTCGCGGGTGCGCGCGACCAGTGTCGGCTGCTGGATGGGCGCGCCATCGTGCACGACGACTGTGAAGGTACCCGCAGCGCGATCAACGTCGATGCGGTATGACTGACCGGGGTCGTTCTTGGCAGGCAGGGGATGGCGAAGTACGAGGCTGCCGGTGAGTGGGAAGCGACGCGCGCATTCCTGGCAGGGCAGAGTCTGTGCCCATACGTATCCCCATGGTTGGGCTCCGTCGACCGCCGGGTAGATATCCGCCACAGCAGCGGCATAGCGTCGCCCGATTTCGTCTAAGAAGGCAGTGACATCGTCGAGAAGTCGGCTGGTCTCCAGCTGATCCCTGTCACGAAAGGGCAGCGACGGCTCGTTCGACCAGTCGCGCAGTGGATAGTCAGCCAGCAGGGAGCCCGCAAGAGCCGCGACGGGACTGTAGTCCACACCGTGTGCCTGTACGCCTAGCCGCGCTCCCTCGAGAGGAATCATGGCTCGTCCGCTGAACGGGTCGAGCATGGATGCGCCGTCGGGATGCGTTTTGGCGATCTCGGCCACGAGCTCCGCGTGTTTGGCGTCACGCGCTGTCATGGCGTCGCGGACAAGTTGCTGCAGGCGCTTCTGTTCGCCCTCGTCCTCGGACCAGGGCAGCAGGCTAGTGAGTACGGCTGCCTTGGCTTGTGCAAGCGGCCGGGCGGCAAACCAAGTGAAGAGGGCTTTCTCGCTTTTACCACTGCCCCACCCTGAGGCCGTCGCAGCGCTTACCTCAGCACAGGGAAACCAGCGCTCGATCATGCGGGTCATGTGTTGCTCCCGGGGGCATTTTTGAGGCTGCTGCCGGGAACGCGGAAAATCGCGTCGCCCGTCATGTCGGTGGAGAAGAGCGTGGCCGGGTCCTCATAGGCGCCGAAGAATCGACCGTTGCCGTCGGCGCATCGATCGACGACATAGAGCCAGTACGCCTTGCGGTGCTGGGTGGCGATGAGGACCTCATTGCCGGTCATCCGGATGCCGTCGCTAGCAGCGTTACCAGCAACACCCTTGACCTCGACGTGGCGGATCTGCGAGTGACGGCGTGCATCGAGGTCGTAGCCGCGGCCTTCGGTATGGACGTCCTCGACGATCCAGCCCTCGTCCTCGAGATGCTTTTGGACGTGGCGCATGGCGACCCATTCGGAGTCCGCCTCTGCGGCTATCTCGAGAGTGGCAGCAGGCAGGACGCGGAGTCGGCCGACAAGCTTGGGCTCGGTGAGTTGTACCTGGACGAGCTTCTCGAGCTGATCAAGTCGTTCGGCAGTCTGGACCTGCAGGTGGCGACGCAGCCCGATGCGCTCGTCGCGGTTATCGATGTTGTCAGTGAGCGCAATGGGAAGATTAGTGAGGTCCTTGCGGGCTTGGGCGAACCAGTCGGTGCGGACCCTGCGGTGTTCCTCGACGGTGTCGCCGGCGATGGCCGTAGCGGCTGCTGAGGCAGCGGTTTGGCGAGCGGGGTGAGGGGCGGTCCCGGTGTGCCCGGTGGGGACAAGGTTGGCAAGGGTTTCCCAACGCACCGCCCGAGCGTTACCGGAGTCGTCGACCTTGACGAGGGTGGCCCAGACACTGGCGCGCTTGCCGTCGGACTCGGTGAGAGTGGCCTCGAAGGCGTACAGGTCATACGGAGTGAGGCTGGTGGGGTCCTCGGCCGCGCCGGAACGATGGACGTCTTCGGCGAGCGCGTGGTCGGCGAGTCGGATGAGGTCGGTGAAACCCGGCTCACCTGGGCCGAGCGTAATCAAGCCGGTCGTGTCGATCGTTGTGGCTTCGCGGACTGCCTCGCCGCTGGTAGCCACGTGCGCCTCTACCCCGCCGCCCAGCGTGGCTGGGAGCGTTCCAGTGGTCATGCTGAGCCGACGGAAGCCGGAACCGGCTGCGGTGGGCTGGGCGCTGAGCAGCTGTGCGGCGGCGAGTCGGTCGAGGTAGGCCTCGACGATGGCTGGGTTGATGCGGGCGAACAGGTCTCGCTGGAGCAGGGTAAGTGCGGCGACCGCGTCGACCTGACTGGCGAGCCGTCGCTCAGTGTCTTGGACCTGCCGAGCGACGCGGGTAAGGTCCTGAGCCTGTACGGCCTTAGCGGCATCGATTGCGGCCTGTTTCTTGAGATCGTCGTTGCCGTAGAGGGCGCTAAGCCACTTCTCGTAATCAACGCCGGTGATCTCGGCGACGGCGGACAGGCTGTCGAACATCTGACCGCGCAGCTCGTTGGCGGCGGTGACGAAGTTGTCGAGCAGCCTCAGGAGTGTGTCGCCTTCCCGGGTGTCGGTGGCGACGAGATTGTAGAGAAAGACGTCGCGATCTTGGCCGACCCGATGGATACGGCCCATACGCTGCTCGAGCCGGACGAGCGACCAAGGGATGTCGTAGTTGACGAGGACATGCGCAGCTTGCAGGTCGATGCCCTCATTGCCGGCGTCGGTAGTGACGATGACCTGAAATTCGCCGCGCATGAACGCGAGACGGACCTCGTCCCGCTCGAGGTTACTCTGCCGACCGGAATACATTCGGACGGTGTATCCAGTATCGCGTAGTCGCTGCGCGATCCACGCGGCTGAGTCGGCGTACTCGGTGAAGATGACAGCCTGCTCGATATTCCCGGGATGGATGCCGTGGGCGCCGAGGCAGTCCTCAGTGAGTCGCCGCCACTTAGAAGGCTGCCAGCTGGAATCTGCAACGGTGGCGGTGATCTGGTCGATCAATGTCTTGATGGACGAGCGCTCAGCGCGCGAGGCAGTCGACCCGACGTGAACGACCTTGGCCTCGTCCATCTCGCTCTCGTCGCCTTGATGCTCGCGATCGGCCTCAAGCGCGGCCTCGGCTTCGCTCATCTCGCCCATGTGGTCGTGTCGACGGCGGAGCGTCTCGACGAGCGCCCATAAACTTGAGGCTGCACGCTTGCCGTAGACCATGCGCGCGAGGGGGCGGGCGACAGCCGGAAAATACTGGTCGACCATGTCAAGCGCGGCCTGGTAATAGCCAAACTCGATCTTGGACAGTGGCACTCGGTAGTTAGCAGCGGTGCGGCCCTTGAACAGTCGCGTCTTGCCGTCGTAGTCGACTAGGTCCTCCTTCATGCGGCGCAGGAAGTGGATCGGACCAGGCCGCAGGGGCGGCAGCGTGACGTTCGGGTCAGAGCCCGGGTCCGGGTAGATATTAGGATCGACCAGGTGCAGCAGGTGCCGGAACAGCCACTCCTTTCCCCGGTGGGGCGTCGCGGTCATCAGCAACGCGCGCGAAGTGTTCTTGGCAAGCAGCCGTCCGACCTGGTGAAAGCTGGTCGCAGTCGGGGTGAGTCTGTGGGCCTCGTCGAACACGACGAGGTCCCAACCGGCTTTGTCGGGGCGGATGGCGTCTTGGACTGCCGGGTTGATTGCAGCGAGCTCGAGCGAAACGACCCACAGGTCGTGTCCGCCTACGGCGTCTTCGCGCACGGTGTTGGCCGTGAGCTGACGCAGGCCTCCGCCGAGGAAGCGTCCGAAGTCGGCGACCCACTTCGTGGCCAGGTTGGCGGGGCAGACGATGATCGCGCGCTGGACGAGCCCGAGTCGCTGCATCTCGCGCAGATATAGGCCCGCCATGATCGTCTTTCCGGTACCGGGCTCGTCCGCGAGCAGGAACCGCAGGAGCGGCTGCGGCAGCATCGCACCATATACGGCCGTGGTCTGGTGGGCGTATGGCTTGAGCTGAGTCGAGGCAATGGCGCTGGACTCGGCGTTGGTCGCGGCGGCCGCCATCCAGCGGGTCCACATACCGGCGAGGACGCGAGCGGAATTCGCTCCCCCATCTGCGCTGATCGGGCGGACGATGTCCTTGGAGCCAGCGGGCACGCTGAAATCATGGAGAACGCCCTGGTCGTCCACCAGGATCAGCGTCCAATCGCCTTCATTATCGCCCGGCACCGCATGCCGGACCGTTGCGAGGTCTGGCATGCCAGCGAGGTGCACCCGCACTCGCTGGCCCCGCTCGAACACGTTGTACCCCTGTCGCTTTACCACGGCACCCAGTAGGCGGCACAGTGCTTGCATTTCGCTGACCACCACGGCAGGAGCTCCATGGTCGGGCCAGAAATACTTCACGTCACGGAAAAAATTTAATCGACGTGAGATCGTGATCAACGATATGGACAAATATCCCCAAACATACGCATAACTCCTATCGTCGCACCAAATCTCCGTCTGAGCATCGTCGCGCTCCAGGAAGCAGCCCGCATTGTTACCGACATAGACATGATGTTCCCTAGCTTTCATGAGTCGCTTTGGTTGACTTGCATGCCTCTCCCCCCTTGGGAGAGGTTGCCATGTCGAGGAGATATCCCCCTGAGTTCCGCCGCAAGGCCTTGCATCTATTGAAGGCCAGCCAGACCGTGCGGTACGTGGCGTTCGATCTACAGATCAGCGGTCAGACGATCTACAACCGACAATTGTCGGTCGACGGCGTTACGGTACGTCTCACACCACGCATCACCTCCGTCTGGATGGCGCCACTTTGTGAAGGAGCGGCTTTCGTGGCCTCACGCTGTCTGTACCAGGCAACCGCTGGTGAACTCGCCAACGTCATCTCCGCAGGCCGTCTTATCAGGGAGCTCAGGCGCAGCTTCGATGAACTGATCGGCGGCAAGCTGGACAACAGGGAAGTCGAATCGTGGCGCAACAGCATCCCGACGGTCGTCAATCTCCTGGTCGAGGCGGATCTAGCCGAAGTGCAGGTGCTGGTGGAGTTCAAGACCCCGATCACCGACGTGCGCATGGACCTGGTGCTGGTCGGATCCCACCCAGGCAAAGGGCGGATGTCAGTGGTCGTGGTGGAGAACAAGCAGTGGGAGTGGGTGCGGCCGGATCCGGGCTCGCAGATGGTGCACGCTCCCGGGGCGCCCAGCACCAACCCGCGACTGCATCCGGTCAGGCAGGTCTGGGACTACCGCCAGGTCCTGATCGACTATATCCCTCTGCTGAAGCAGTCGGCCGAGGTCTTCTGCATCGTCAACATGCACAACGCCACCGGTGAGACGCTGGCGACGATCCGGCCCTCCGCCATGGGTTTGCAGTGCGATCCCGACTATGTGCGGATGTACGGCAAGGATCACCGCGAGCAGTTCAAACGCGCTCTTCGCACCGTCCTGGCCCCTGAGAAGGCCTCCCACTACGTTCAAGAGCTCCTGGAGGCTCCGGTACTGCCGACCGAAGGGCTGATGGCAGTGGTCAGCGAGAGCGTCTGCCGCCGGTCGGTCTTCCCGTTGCTGGATGAGCAGCGGGAAGCCTACGACTACGTGCGAGGCGCGGTCGCCAGAAGCAAGCAGGGCGCTCCCAAGGAGGCCGTCGTGATCGTGGGCGGTCCTGGCACCGGCAAGAGCGTGATCGCAGTGGAGTTGTTGGGCGCCCTGAACCGCCAGGGCGTGCGCGCCGTTCACGCCACCGGCAGCAAATCCTTCACCCAGACCCTGCGTGACAACGTCCAGAAGGTCGACCAACGGGCACGGCGCAGTTTCTCCTACTTCAACAGCTACACCCACGCCACCACCAACGACTTGGACGTCCTGCTGTGCGATGAGGCCCATCGGCTGCGCGAGACCTCCCGCAAACGCGACACCCGCAACGGGTACGACGACAGCCAGCAGGCGCCACCCCAGGTGCAGGAGCTGATCAACGCCGCACAGGTCCCGGTGTTCCTGCTGGACGAACACCAGCTGGTCCGCCGCGGCGAGGTGGGCTCCGTCCAGCTCATCCACGACACCGCCACGGCGATGGGAGTGAAGGTCCACCAAATCGACCTGCGTCACCAGTTCCGCTGCGGCGGCTGCCCCGAATACGTCACCTGGATCGAGAACCTTCTGGGCCTGGGTTCGGAGCAGGGTCCGCAGCGATGGCTACCGCTGGATACGTTCGAGCTGTACGTGGTCCGCACTCCCGCAGTGATGGAGAACTTTCTGCGGACCAAGCTGACCCAGGGACACACCGCTCGTATCGCGGCCGGCTTCTGCTGGCCCTGGAGCGAACCTCAGCGCGACGGCACCCTGGTCAACGACGTCAAGATCGACGACTGGCACCGCCCCTGGAACTCCAAGGCTGAGCGCACAGTCAACGGCATTCCCCCCTCCAGCTTGTGGGCCAGTGACCCAGTCGGCTTCGGCCAGGTGGGCTGCATCTATACCGCGCAGGGATTCGAGTATGACTACGCGGGTGTCATCTTCGGAAAAGACCTGACCTGGACCGAGCAGGGCTGGAAGGCCGATCGCAAAGCCAATGAGGACCCCATGGTCAACCGTGCACCCCGCTTCGACCAACTGGTCCGCAACACCTACCGAGTCCTAGCCACCCGCGGCATGCGCGGCGCCGTCCTGTACTCCGAAGACCTCACCACCAACCGCCTGTTTGCCAGACTCGGCGTACCCGTACTGCCGGAGTAACGGCCGCCGGGCCCATCGTAGCCAAGCGAGCGCTTTCCATCCCGGGTAGTGACTCTCTTCGACGAGCTATAGGACAAGGACCGCCTACACGATCGCTGCCACTCTACGAGAGCTGCAGCGCACTTGGTCAGCAATCACCAAGCATTGAGGGGGCAACCGCGCATTCACCGATGGCGCGGATGCGGGCATGAGGACGGTTGACCGGCTTTAGAACTCCTAACAAAACGATTCGCGACCTCAGGAGTCGATCTCCCAGAAAAGCGCACCTGCCTCTTCCGGGTCGGTGAGGATCTTCACCAGGGGATCCGGGTCAGCGCCTGGAGGGAGGTCGACTGAGAGGTAGGTGCCCTGCAACCACTCGTGCGCCAGGCCGGAGGTCGCCACTGCGCCGTGAAGGAGCTCGTGGAACCGGTCACGGTGGGGGTGCTGCCGGACCACGGCGACCCGCAACGTGCGGTGACCCGACTTCTCGACCACGGCCGCCACCAGGTGCCGATCGTCGATGGTCACGACGTCGTGATGGCAGATGCCGCGAGCGAAGAACGGCAGGCATGTGACCTCGAACCTGTCCGGGGCCAGCCGGCGGGTCCACAGCTGTTCGCGCCAGCCGTCCATGCGTTCGGAGAGATCCGCGTGGATCATATAGTCGCTGAGGTCACGGCCGATCGGATCGTCGTGCGTGATGATGGTGATGACGCGCCTTTCGGATGGGAGTCGCCGGTGCTGGCCGTACTCCGGTAGCCGGAGAAGATCAGCTTCGGTGAGATGCCGTCAAGCGGCGCCGCCAGATCAGGGCGCATCCCAGGCTGAGGAAGGCTTCGTGGATGTCATAGCGGACCTCCCAGCGGATGCGCAGACGACGGAACCGGTGCAGCAGGGCGAGGATCTGTTCCACGACCTGGCGATGGGTGCCCAGCTGAAACCGTGCGGAGTGCCGCGGCACGGGATGACCGGCTCGATGGCCCTGTCGCGCAGGCGCCACCAGCAGGCCATGCTTGATCCGAACTCCGGTTCCTCATTGGAAGGATTGGAACGCAACGAACTACATACAAAAAGGGAGACGGACACTAAAGCCTACTCAGGCCACATCTTTCCGATACATGGTTTTATGTGGGGAAAGATGTTAGCCAGGCAGCCTCCAGCGTTACTAGCTTGATCTCAACCCATAAACTCGGACAGGCCGTCGAAGACAGCTTCGTTGTCTAAATCGTGACCCCTGTCTATACTTTTCAGTTTGGCGATAGATCTACTAATTTTATCGGGATAGTATATTTCCGGAACCAGGCAGATGGGACAGTTGGCTAGTATGCAGAATGGGAAAAGAGGAAGTATTTCTCCCAGTTGCGTTTGTATGTAGAGACTGTCATCGGCCAATGGTTTCCGAGATTTGAATTCGATTGGCTCGAAGTCTGGATGGTCCCCCATAAGAAGAAGACCTGATATGCGATAGTTTTTATGTCTCGGATGCCAGCTAAGCCTATCTGCGTATACCCATTTTGATTTAGCCAGAAAAGCGCTATGAGTAAGAGCGCTGAATAGGTGTGGCTCTAATTCTACTAGACTCGCCTCAGCTTCGGCGCGAGTTCGAGGACCGCCGCCATGGCGGATTTTATTTCTAACATTAGCCAGCGCATTAATATCTGCAACAAGTCCCTTCCCGCCCTTTTTTAAGACCGTAGCCTCGGCGAGACCTGCTGCTTCTTCACCATTTCTTCTAGCATCGTTTCCTACTGCCCTTACGACCCCAACCCAATGACCGACCGAAGCGCCTCCGTACTTCACGGAGCTCGCCCACTTGTCGATTTCCTCAAGATCTTTTTGGCTCCTATGAGCGGCGATAGCTAAGGAGAACATTCCTAGAGAAATAATAAGCGCTTCTGCGCACTGGATTGCTGCTTCGTGCTTCTCTGCAGGGCTCTGACTGTGCCGAAACTTCCTAACTGCCCGTGCGATCGGGTAAGGGTATGTTTCTTGGATAACCCGGTATGGCTCGGTGTGCTTCCGGAGGGTCTCAACAACTATAGATCCGCGATCTGCAGCTTGGTCGAGTCGTATGCGCCGGTCGGCCTTGGTGCCATCCTCGAAGATCTCCATGCGGGACTTTTTGAGCAAGTCCTGAATCTGGTTCACCTCGTTGACTCCCTGGTTTAGGGTTTCAACGGCTAAGCGAATCGACTCGAAGTCCCCATCACATGCCGGAACTATAAGATTATCTAGATCCTTCCTCTTAATACGGGGAATTGTCCCATAACGAGGCAGACGCTCCTCCGCTTGAGGAGTGGAGAGGTAGGTGGCCACATACTCTGCAGGTACTATATTTTTCGTGATCCTGATTACTAGAATCCCTTGGCCGGCTTGAATTCCTTCGTATTCACCCGGAAGCACCGTCCAGTTACGCGCATTCGCGAGGTCTCTACCTACTATGTCTCCTTCGCGAAGCCGAAATCGAGGATCACGTTCAGTGGCCCGAAGTGGAAGGTCTTCCACGCTCGGCAGCGGGGGCCTTAGAAGTGATGGGTGTAGAACTCTTTGTTCCTTACGGAGATCGGCTAGGCTTGAATCCCATTCAAGTTCAGCTGCTAGCACCCCTCCAGAAAGAACTTCGGCAAAATCGCCGAGTCGCCAGCCCTCAGCACCCCGAGTTTTCGTCCCACCACCGATCTCACGATAGTTGTTAAAGCTTAAATTATACCCCTGGTTGACTATCTCTTCCCTAGGTACACAGAAGCTTCGCTCTGACCGCTTGCGCTGCAGCTCGCTATCGTTCCTATGTGCCCACCGTTCAAGCAAGTCGGGAAAATCATTCCTCCCACGCTCAGGATCACGTAAACCAGACTTAGGCCGTATGCCAATTTTCTCCTCTGCAAGCAGAGGAATGCGTTTTCCGTCGAGGCTAAATCCATCAGCAGTCACCTCATAAAACCAGATGTTGCTTGCGTCGCCACTGTTTGTCTTGGTGAAGAACAAAATGGACGTAGATATTCCAGAGTACGGGCTGAAAACACCGCTGGGCAGCTTGACCACTCCATCTAGTCTGTGCTCATCAACCAAGATGCGGCGAATTTCCTTGTGAGCCTTGGTTAAGCCAAAAAGCACGCCATCAGGTACAATGACTGCTGCCCTTCCGCCTGGCCTGAGAAGGCTCAAGAGTTGAGCGAGGAAGAGCAATTCGACTCTCTTGGTACTTACTATTTTTTGCAGACCCTCGGCGGCCGGTTCGAAATCTAGAGTGCCGCCAAACGGAGGATTCGTAATAATCAGCGAATACTTTTCCGCCTCGCTGGCGATGTTCTGAACTAAGGAGTCGCGATAACGGATGTCGGGCTGATCGATGCCGTGCAGCATCATATTCATACTTCCAAGCCGAAGCATCGTGGAATCGAAATCGAATCCATGGAAAATGCTCTGACTAAAGTGCTGTTGCTGAGACGCGTCAAGTGGCGCACTTTTTTGGTTGCGAGCTACGTATTGCGCAGCGGCAACTAAGAAACCGGCCGTTCCGCAGGCGGGGTCGCATATCTCATCTTGGGGGCCGGGTGCCAACATCTCGACCATGAGTTGGGCGATATGGCGAGGAGTGTAGAAGTGTCCACTCTGTGCAGCATCTGCGATCTTGCTGAGCATATATTCATACAAATCGCCCTCTATCTCCCCTTCGCCAAAGGGAAGTGATTCAAGCAAATCGACGGCCTTAACCAGAACGTTGGCGTTCGGTATCGTGAACCGCGCGTCCTTCAAGTGATGCGTGTAGGAGGTCTCATGCTTAGCGAGAGACCGGAGCCAAGGGAAGACGTGGTCGCGGACGACGGTAAACATAGTCTCCGGAGGCAATTCTACAATCCGGGACCATCGCAGGTTGTCTGTCTCTGGAGTGTAGAAGGAGTAGTTGACCGGCGGCCTTGTGTGGCTCTGCTGCCTCTCTTCAGAGGTGTGGAGATCATCCAGTCGTTGGATGAATATTAAGTAAGTGAGCTGTTCGGTCAGCTCTAGTGGATTCGAGAGCCCACCTGCCCAGAAGGCGTGCCACAGCTTGTCAATCTTGCTCTTGTGCTCATCTAGATCCACAAGGTAGAAAGCTACCGGTTCACGAAGATCTTTGCGCACACTATCCATATGTCCAGGAGCTACCTGTGCGTGTACCAGGTCAGCTGCTCGTCGGCTTTAGACCGTGACTCATTTGGGGATCGAGCGTGGATGCGTTCCTTCAACGGCTGGTGCCCGACGAGTTGTGGGAGTTGTTCCAGCGGGTGGTGCCGCCGGCACCGACACGGCCGCAAGGTGGTGGACGGCGGCGGGCCGATGACCGTCTGATCCTCGCGGCGATCATCTACGTGGCCACCACAGGCTGCGCCTGGCGGCAGCTACCGCCTGTCTTCGGGGCATCCTGGCAGACCGCGCACCGCCGCTTCGCCGAGTAGAGCCGGGCGCGGGTGTGGGCCAAGCTGTACCGGATCCTGCTGGACGAGCTCGGCGCGCGCGGAGAGCTGGACTGGTCGCGATGCGCGATCGGCTCCGTCAGCGTGCGGGCGATGAAGGGGGGAACTGACATGCCCGAATCCTGTCGATCGCGGCAAGAAAGGGTCGAAGATCCACCTCGTCACCGAGCGGACCGGTCTACCCCTGGCTGTCGCGATCAGCGCTGCCAACGTCCACGACAGCCTGGCGCTGGAGCCGCTGATACGCAGCATCCCGCCCATTCGCTCCCGCCGGGGGCCACGACGGCGTCGCCCCGCGAAGCTCCATGGCGATAAGGGCTATGACTATCCTCACCTGCGAGATTTCCTGCGCGGCCGGGGCATCGTCCCGCGTATCGCCCGCCGCGGGATCGAGTCCAGCCAGCGCCTGGGACGTCACCGCTGGGTCATGGAGCGCACCGTCTCCTGGCTGGCCGGCTGCTGCCGCTTACACCGGCGCTACGAGCACCGGGCCGACCACTTCGCGTCCTTCGTCGCCCTCGCTGCGGCCCTCATTTGCTACCGCCGACTCGCCAAATGAGTCACGGTCTTAGCCCGCAACGGGCCGGAGGTGGGTCCGTTTTCGGCCGTCGCTAGAGGGTCAGTTTTCAGTCCATGTTGTCGCTGGCGCTGACGCTCCCCGGGCGTGAAAATCGGGAGTGGTTGCCCGCCGACGTCGTGTTCCGCCTGGTGCCGGTTCGAGGCCGTTTTTCAGTCTGACGCGGGAGCCGCTTGAGGGGCCCCCAACTGTCGCTTCGAGCACGTGAGCCCGGCTCTCCACATCCCCGCCGGCTCCCCGGGCAACCACCCCCATCCGCCCCGGGAGCCAAAGAGGCATCGCCATGGAGGACACCACCCACGAACCGCTGGAACTCATCGACCGCGTCGCCGCCATCGACATCGCCAAGACGGGCCTGGTGGTATGCGTGCGCGTCCCGCACGAGGAGCGGCCCGACCGGCGCCGCCAGGAGGTCCGCGAGTACTCCACTTTGATGTCCTCGCTGCTGGACCTGGCCGACTGGCTGCGCTGCCAGGAGGTCACCCTGGTCGCGATGGAGGCCACCTCCGAGTACTGGAAGCCGGTCTACTACCTGCTGGAAGCCGAGGGCTTCACCTGCTGGCTGCTGAACGCCAAGCACGTCAAGAACGTCCCTGGCCGCCCCAAGACCGACAAGCTGGACGCGGTGTGGCTGGCCAAGGTCGTCGAGCGCGGTATGTGCCGCCCCAGCCTGGTGCACCCCAAGCCGATCCGGCAGCTGCGGGACCTGACCCGCTATCGGCGGACGTTGGTGCGTGAGCGCACCCGCGAGAAGCAGCGCGTGGAAAAGCTCCTGGAGGACGCGCAGATCAAACTGTCCAGCGTGATCAGCGACGTCTTCGGCGTGTCCGGCCGCCAAATGCTCGCAGCGTTGATCAACGGAGAGCACGATCCTCGGGTGCTGGCGCAGATGGCACGCGGGGCCATGCGCGCCAAGATCAGTGTCCTGGAGGAGGCCCTGAGGGGTCACTTCACCGATGAGCACGCCTTCCTGGCCCAGATGATGGTCGAGCGCATCGACGACCTCACCGCCAAGGTCGAGCAGGTCTCCGCCCGGATCGAGGAGCGGATCGCCCCGTATGCCGCTGCGGTGGCCCAGCTAGATGAGATCACCGGGGTGGGCGCCATCGCCGCCCAAGAGATCATCGCCGAGATCGGGGTGGACATGAGCCGCTTCCCCACCGCGGCCCACCTGGTGTCCTGGGCCAAATTCGCGCCCATCGACAAGAACTCCGCCCGGCGCAAGAAGGGCGGCTCCACCGGCAAGGGCAACCCGCGGATCGCCGCCACCGTCGGGGAGATCGTGGCCACCACCTCCCGCTCGAACACCTTCCTGGGCGAGCGCTACCGGCGCCTCGCCCGCCGGAGGGGCCGAAAACGCGCCATCGTCGCCATCGGCAACTCCGTGCTGACCGTTATCTGGCACCTGCTGTCGAACCCTGAGGCCCGCTTCACCGACCTGGGCCCCGACTTCTACCAATCCCGCCTGGCCACCCAGCGCCGCGAACGCGATCTGGTCCGCCAGCTCGAACGCCTCACCGGCCAAAAAGTCACCCTGCAACCAGCCGCCTGACCCCGCCCCGATCTCGCATAACCAATTCCGAAATCACCGGTCGAGGTTCGCTGCCGCCTGCCCACTGACGGACCGATTTTCGAGCCAGGCGTCGTCGTCAGCCTGGGGACACCTCGCGTAGGGCCAGACGCTCTGCAGTTGCGCTGCCTGGCTGCGCTCCCCTCAAACAGCTATCAGTACAAACGTCGTAGGCGTCAGCTACCTTGATCGACATGGTTGAAGCTTCGTTTCTGATGGTGCATGTGAGCCAGAGCGCTACGGGGCAGGACAACCTCGCCTTCGGACTCGAGACTCGATCCTGGGGATTCCCGAGCCGGCTTGAGGAGTACGCGGGCACCAAGATGGACTTCGTCATCCTTGGAACGGGCGCGAGCCCGCGAGTGAAGCTTGAGACCTGGCTGAACGACACAATCGATCTGTATGTCTGCCAAGCGGTCGGGGATGTCTATGAGGGGACGGCTCCACACTGGCCCGACGAGATCGATGAGCACCGCGTCAAATACCCGACGCGGTTCGGCATCGAACCGCTCGCCAGGCTGACCGCCGTCCCTCTGGGTCCGACCGGCCCACTCCCCGAAGCAGCCAGCGACGCGATCCGCTGGTCAGGTACCCGGAGTGGCTTCGGCAAGCTGGTCAAGTTCGATCCCGGCAAGCTCTTCGCACTCATGGATGTCACGCCTGAGCCCTCTTCCACCGACAGCGCGCCGGTCATCCCGTTGAACCAGACCCGCCCTGTCTCGCTGCCAGCACAACCCAGGCCACCGCGGAGTGCCAAGCGCGGCACGGGCGCCGGACGGCAGAGCGACCCGCGAAAGCGCGAGGCCATCGAGCGACATGCGGTCGACCTGGCGATACAGCACTACCAGCAGGCCGGCTGGACAGTGGAAGAAGTCGGCAAACCCTACGACCTGCGCCTTACCAAGGCTGGCGCCGAGCGCCGCGTGGAGGTCAAGGGCACCACAGGCGCCCCCACATCGGTGGAGCTGACCGTCAACGAGGTCCAGCATGCCCGTGAGTTCCCCGAAGTCGATCTATTCGTGGTCAGCGACATCACCGTCGCGGGCACCACTCCCAACTTCACCACCAGCGGCGGCACCGTGACCTTGCTGTCAGACTGGGAACCCGCTGAAGAAGACCTGCGGCCGACTCGCTTCGAGTACCGCATCCCCTCATAACAGCCGCGCCGTACGACCTCGGCCACCACTCCACCGCGCCCGGGCTCCCCGCAGGGCGGCCTGGCCAGCGCACACTCGTCATTTCACCTCCACGAGGAGCGATGAGGGTGAAACCTCGTTACCTACTGGCACGTTCGGCCGGCGACCTGGCCGCGATGGACACCGAAGACCTCGTCCGGACACTCGTACGCCGAGCCCGCGAGGTGTACCGGATGGCCGTCGAGGACCCGGAGCAACAGTCCTGGCGTGCCAGCATCAAAACGGTCGTCGACGTCCTGCTTCTAGCCGGGCTCGGCGACGTGATGGTGCTGTTAGAGATGAGCACTTTGAGCAGCAACGCGCGCATCGACATGCTGCTTGTGGGTTCCCATCCCGATACCGGCGAGCTGTCGGTCGTCGCTGTGGAGAACAAGCAGTGGTCGGAACTCGCCTTCAACCCGCGCACCCGCAGAATCGCCCATCCCGGTGCAGGATCCGAGGACAGTCAACACCCGGTCGAGCAGGTGTGGGATTACTGCCAGGCGCTGGAACGCCAAGTGCCGATGCTACGCGGGACATTGTGGGGTGTGGCGAACCTGCACAACGCCCGGGCCGAGGCCATCGCCAAGATCATGCCGCCGACCGGCCGACTGCGCCCGGATATCAACGTCGACCGAGTTCGGGCGTTCGGCGAGGATGTCGCCGAACAGCGGAAATTCGCCCGTTTTCTCTCCACGGTGTTGAGCACCGAGGGCGCCCGCGACCAGGTCCACCGAATCGATCGTGCGCATGTCCGTCCCACCGAGGAAGTCATGCACGCTGCCTACGAAGCGGTTCGGGGCAGGAGGGTCTTTCCGCTACTGGATGAGCAACGCGAGACAGTGGACAAGGTACTGACCCTGGTCGAGGAGGGGTTCAGCGCCAACTCCAAACAGGTGTTCATCGTCACCGGCGGACCGGGAACGGGTAAGACCGTCTTGGCACTGGAGCTGCTGGGCGCGCTCAACGGACTCCGCAGCTCCGCGGCCCACGCCTCGGGCAGCGCGGCGTTCTCCGCGGCCTTACGCGAACACGTGACCGGGCGGCATGGCAACATTCCCGACCTGTTCACCTACTTCAACCAGCACCGGCACCGCGAGCCCAACCACCTGAACGTCTTGATCTGCGACGAGGCGCACCGCCTGCGTAAGAACTCCAACCATCGCTTCGACAAATTCGAGCAACGCTCGGACATCCCCCAGATCCACGAGCTCATTCAGGCGGCACGGGTACCGGTGTTCCTGCTGGACCCCGACCAGGTCGTACGCAACGACGAGATCGGCTCGCCCGAGGAAATTAGGCAAGCTGCCTCAGCACTGGGAATCCCGCACGATCATGTTCACCACATCCGGCTGCAACACCAGTTTCGCCACAGCTACTGTCCTGAGTACGTCGACTGGCTGGAAGATATGCTGGGTTACGGGCCGAATCCCCGCCCCTGGACATATCAGGGCGACTTCCAGCTCCTGCGTGCCGACACACCCCAGCAGATGGAGGATTACCTTCGAGCGCAGGTGGCCTTACGCCATTCGGCGCGCATCACCGCAGGCTACTGCTGGGACTGGACCCAGAAATACGTCGGTGGTCGGCTGGTTGCCGACGTCCGCATCGACGACTGGGCATGGCCGTGGAACGCCTACAAAGCTAACAAGCGTCGCAACATTCCCGATCGCACCCTCTGGGCGACCGACCCACATGGCTTCGACCAGGTCGGATGCGTCTACACTGCCCAAAGCTTCGACTGGGACTACGCGGGCGTCATCGTGGGGTACGACTACACCTGGGCCGGTGATCATTGGAAATCCGCCGATAATAAGGACCGGGCGACTCGGGGGGCGAACCGCCATCGGCTGATCCGCAACATCTACCGTGTCCTGGCCACTCGCGGCAGACACGGAGTCGTGCTGTACTCCACAGACCGCGCTACACGAGACCTGCTGGCTGAACTAAAAGTGCCGCCAATACAGGACGCCCTGGGGGCCCTATACAGACAGCATCCGGACCTGGCAAAACCTCTCCCTCCGCCCCCGGTACAGGATGTTCTCCCATGGTGAGGCAGAGACGAGGCTCTTCGGACTTCGTCGGACCTTGTCACCAAGTGACATGATGGCCAACCTCGGCGGATACGGGACATGCACGGGATGATCTTGCGAAGAGTACGCGCTGCGGAGGGCGTTCGCGCAGCTCACACCACATGAGTCAGCCGTACGGTCACCCCTCTCCTAAAGCGGGTGTCGCATGTTCGAATCATGCCGGGGGCACTCTTCTGACCAGCGATCACGCCCTTGACCTGGGCGTTCGCGTCTTCTCTCCATCCTGCTCTGCGCAGCCGTGTACCACTGTGGGCAGCCGTATGTCAGTGGCTGTGGGATATCTGCGGGATGGAGCCTGGAGCGTTTCCGCAGGTCGCCCCCCGCTTAAGCCGGCCAGGGCCACCGATCCCACAGCAGCGGACAGCGGCCGAAGCACGGGCCAGCAGGGCGAAACCGGCCTCGCTAAGATCGGGCTTGGTCTGCGCCCTGCCGTTCAGCAAGGGTTCCCCTCATCGCAGGGACAGCCCTGGCCGATCGTCTCCGATTGCCTCGCTCATGTCAGGATCTCTTATCGGTTCCCGCAGGTAGACAGCAAGCGATGGCAGCGATCACCACGCGTGTGATCACTTAAGACCCTTTACGTCCCTACTCCCGCCATCCGCAAGCCCGGGTCGGTCTGGGGTGATCTACCGAGGTCCGCCGCGGCCGGAGCCGAGACGAACATTGAACGTTTCGCTGTCAAGGAGATCTTGTCGTGCGGGTTCGAGCCTCTCACGCCTCCAAGGCCGTGGTCACGGCCGCGGCGGCCCTGAGGATCTCCTCTATTCTCCGCTGGGCTTCTTCGATGATTTGCGAGAGCCGGTTCTTCCCCATGTGCGAGCAGATGATCTCAAGGCGTACCGCGCGCTCGACAATGGTGTTGTCCACCTGCTGGGTGTCGACGTCGACGCGGCGACTCTGTCCTATCCAGGTGCCGTCGACACCGAGCGGATGGATCACCCAGTGGTGGATGACGTTCTCGTGGTCATCGACGACCATGACCATGCACCCGCCGGTGAATCCTTTGAGCATCCATGTCGACCAGGTGTCTGTGGTCACCCGCAGTTGACCGTCCTCGGTCAGGACGGCGTCCGCGTCCATGTGCATGGCGGACTGCCGCCACTCGTGGTGTCCCGTGAGTGGGAAGGCCACCTTCAGCCCGCCCACAGGTTTGGGATGGACGTAACCCTCGGCACGGATGAGGGTGTATCCAGCGGCAACGGCGGCGTCCGCTCCCTGCTGTGTCGCGGTGGTGAAATTGTCGCCGCGCGCGTCGTTGTAGAACAGCTGTAGCGGAACGGTGCCGGGCTGCTGTTCAGCGTAGACATATCCTTCTGTGCGGATCAGCGAGTAGCCGGCGGCGGACGCGTCCTTCGCGCCCTGCTCGGTGGCGGTGACGAAGTTGTCTCCCCGGGCGTCGCTGTAGAACAGTTGCAGCGGCGCGGTTCCCGGTGCCGCCTCCGGCAGACAGTAACCTTCCGTTCGGATGAACCGATAGCCTGCGACGACGCTGTCGTGTTCGCCTTCGGCAGTGGCGGTGGTGAAGTTGTCCTGGCGGGTGTCGCTCCAGTACAGCTTCAACGGACGGGTTTCCATTTGCAATCTCCATGTCCTCAGGCGATCCACTTCTGCTGAATATGGTGGCGACCGTCACCGTCGTCGGCTATACGCGCATGCGCGTATATGCCACACTCGCGGCGTGGGATATCGCCGATCGCGCTATGAGCGCTGGTTATCCTTGTTGGCCGATCTGGTCAACGAGAACAGCGAAAATGCGTATGACCGTATCGGGGTGGCCCTGCTCGAATCCTTCGACGCCTACGCCGTCACATGGAACCTTGTCGAGGAGGGCTACGTCTGTTGCCACCAGGTCGTCTGGCCTGCGGCGGTGTATCCGGCACTGCCCCCAGGCGGCCGGGTACCGACGCCACAGTGGCAGCCGTTGTTACGCTGGCATGCCGTTACCGGTGATAAAGAACCAATGATTCTCGACCGCGTCCCCCCAGTGATTTCGGACCGGCGCATGATGGCGGAGCACCGGGATAATATGCGCCCATTGCAGGCGGAACATCAGTTGGCTATTTCGATATCGCTGCCGGACATTTTCCATGCCGGCTTCGTACTGGGCCGTCCTGGGGACGACTTCTCCGAGACGGACCTACGGTTGGCCCGGATTCTCCAGCCCCTGCTCACGATGGTTCTGCGCCAGCACAGCGCCCTAAGGGCACATCGGCCCGGAACCAGCGATCGCGGCGGGCTGACCGAGCGAGAGCTCACCGTCCTGGTGCTGCTCCAGACCGGCGCCAGCGCACAAGCCATCGGTCACCGTCTGAACATTTCGCCGCGGACGGTCCGCAAGCATCTGGAGCACGTCTACCGGAAGCTGCGCGTTTCGGACCGCCTGACAGCGATCGTCACGGCCCAGGACCGCGGCATTTTGCCCAGTCCCGACGTGAACCGGCTGCTAGGGGCCGCACATTCCCGACAAACTCCGTGAGCCGCTCGCGCCAAGCAACCTGATCAGTGCCAGGGTGGACGAGTTTTCCGATCTGCTCTTCGTACTCGACTGCGGCCCCAATCTGGCTCATTTGACCACTCTGGGACGGCTGTGAGGTTGTCCTGTAGCTCGTAGAACTTCCTGTAGCTCGTAGAACTTGAAGTGGCGGTCCCCGCCTCGGGGCCTACCTGGTGGTAGGTCTCGGGCAATCACCAAATCACTCCGAGCGAAGAGACAGGGACCGTGAGTAAGACCTACCAGACCAAGCGCCGACATGCCCGGCAAGCCGCCCGTGACCGTCCCACCCACCGTGAACATCGCCATGGAGCACATCGCCACCTCGATGAAGGACAGCCTGCTCGCACTAGCCGTGCAATCTAGGCCGGCGGTGATGTTCGCGCTTTTGGAAGAAGACGTAAGCCCCCTGTGCGGCCCGCGCGGCAAGCACAACCCTGACCGCGGCACGGTCCGGCACGGCCACGTGGAGCGGGCATCCACCGGCACCTCGAAATCGGCGATCTCACGGCGATTCGTCGCCGCCACCGAGCGCGCCCTGGCCGAGATGATCAGTGCTGACCTATCTGAGCTGGATCTGGCCGCCCTGATGCTGGACGGGGTCCACTTCGGCGAGCACACCTGCATCGTGGCGCTCGGGATCGGCATCGACGGCGACCTTGTACCCGCTGGCGCTGGTGGAGGGCTCCACCGAGAACGCCACACTGGCTCGTGAGCTCATCGTCGGCCTGCGCGAGTGCGGCTTGGACGTCACCCGCCCGATCCTGGTCGTCCTGGACGGCTCCAAGGCACTGCGCCGCGGTGCTGGACGTGTTCGACCACCCGGTGATCCAGCGCTACCGGCTTCACAAAATCAGAAACGTCCGAGACAAGCTTCCTAAGAGACTGCGCGCGGTGGCGGAGAAGCGGATGCGGGAGGCCTATCGGGCAGATGGCCCTGCGCTGGTGCGCGGCCGGCATGGCCAAGGCCACCAAGCAGTTCCGCCGCGTGAACGGCTTCCCGCACCTGTCCAAGCTCAGAGTCGCGCTCGAACGGCATGCCACGCCCCAGGAGAGCGTCTCGGTCTGCTACAACGAGAACGTCGCCTGACCGCGGGACCGCCCTTCAAGTTCCACGAACCGCGGGACATCCTCAACAAATGGCGGCTGCTGTACTAGGGCTGGCTATTTGGAGACCTGGGGCACAACAACAAGCCCCTCGGTGTCGGTGAGCTTCTTGGCTGGACAGCCGGCTTGTGATGGAAGCACCACCACCGGGGCATCCAATGTCCCGCCAACGGCGACGCCGTCTAGCAACTTTCCCGCGCACGGATCATCTTTCGCAGGTGGAGTGATCACTCGAACGCTTGTTGGATTCTTCACGACTATGCGAGCGGGTGGAAGTGTTGGCAGCCATAGGAGAAGCAGCACACTTAGGAGGAAAGGGACGCCAGACCACTTCATAGCTCCGACCAGTCGGTCATATCGCCGTCGCGTCTCGAAAGATGCCGCAGCGTCTATGACGCGCTGGATGCGAACTTCGAGGTCGAGAACGAGGTTACTCAACGCGTCCCTATCGGAAGAATCGTCGGTATTGTACTCGTACGTCCCTATTCGTAACTTTCCGTCTGGAGCGCTTGGTTTGACTGAAGCCTTCTGAGCCAGGGCGCGATCCGCGATTAGTTGCCAGATGGCGTCTCTTGACATGCCCAACAAGTCGATACGGCGTTCGACCACTAAATAGGTGATGAGCGGTGACGTTGGTGGTTCAAGACGGCGGTTTGGGAAGTTGCCGTTGTCCGCGCGGTCCAGACCAGCAAGCTCATCGATGCTTCGACGGGGGGCTGCCAGTACGGCGGCTGCTTTGTAGAGAATCCATCCAACGCTGCTTAGGGCGACCATAACCCCCAGTACGGTCAGCCCGACAGCCCAGGCTCCGGCATCACTGACAGCCACGAAGTTTCGCAATTGGACGCCGCTGCCGAGTATGACGGCGACGACACTGCCGCTTGCCCCCGCCAGCCACCTCGTAGCCCCCCGCAGGTCGGAGGCGTGTGACACGTCATTCGCTGTCGCTGTTAGGGGCTCGGTCTCGGGGCTGCCCATGACGAATTCCTTGTCTGCATTGATGGGGTCGGGTCGCATGCCAAGGGGTAGATGTAGTACAAAGGTAGTACGCAGATTTGCAAGGATGGCCCATGAGCGTTGAGAAGCCACCAGCGGGTCCGGGAGATGTCCGTATTTACAAGATGCGGGACCTCAACCAGAGGACCGCTGAAGTGATCCAGGAGATTAATGAATCCGGCAAGCCTGCGATCATTACTCGTCATGGACGGTTTGTTGCCCTAATTTCTCCATTGCTCAATAAAGGGCTTGAAGGTGAACTCATCGCACGTTATCTGGAGCGAGAGGGTATCGAGACCGCGCGGGAGCGTGATTCTTCCGGAGGCGAAGAGGAAGTGAAGGCGCGACTGACCGAAGGTTTGGCGCGCCGGTTGGGTATCGACTGGCCGTGACTAGTCCCTGATCGACGCCAATTCGGAAATAGGAAGCACGCGCTCCACGAAGGCAACTACATGCCCTTCTGCTTCGCGATACTCTCGGTCAGTGGGTGCCCGATACACAAAATAGTGGTCAGCCGCCTCATCGCAGTCGTCTGCCGCTCCCGCGAGTGGAATGGCGCGGCGCCAGGCAAGGCTTCCTTTGCGGCCTCCGACCCACCCCTCGTCAGGAGAGTCTGTACGCGGAGGAAAGATAAGGGCGCCTTCCGCTGCCGTCAGGATCCTGCTAATGACGGGAGCTTCTCCGATTTCCGTGAAATCGGCCTCCGCCATTTTGCTCCACAGGATTCTTGACACATTCCCTCCCCGACCGGCACAACCTTTGTCGTAGCTGCCCAGAGGGTGTGACGCAGCACATCTTCAGTAGCGGCGACCTCCTCCAGCCTCTGGTGCTCGCCCGTGAGACGCATTCAACCGCCTCACGAACACCTATTACAGGCACTCAGTTGTGCATCACGCTCCGTCAACCCATCTCTCTATGCAAGGTAGCAATCTGCTACCTTGCATGGCATATCCTAGCAGAAGGTAAAGAAACGCCGTCCAACCCGGCGACCGAGTGATCCTGCGTGCCGTGTGCAGCTGCTCCTTGCAGCTCACCCCGGTGATCGGACTACCGGCGGACGACGGGGGTCACGCGTGATTGAGGTAGCGTGAGGCGCCCGTTGGAGCACGGCGGGGATGGCGCGAGAGGTGCGGGCTGGTTACCGAAGGTGAGGTGTAGTGCTGTGGATCAACACGGTCCTGTTGTCCAGGGGGCGCTTCTCCGCAGGAGGCTTACAGAGTTCCGAAGGCTCGCAGGATTAACACAGGAAGAGGTTGCCAGGGATTTGGAGTGGCACACCTCGAAGCTGATCAGGATAGAAGGGGGGCGGACAGGAATATCAAGAGTCGACCTTGACGCGCTGGGGCATCGCTATGGGGTCTCGGACCCTGCCGTCATGGAAGAACTTCGTCACTTGAACAGGGAAGCACGCTCCAAAGCATGGTGGAGTAGTTTCAAGAATGACGTGTCAGAAGCCTATCTGACATATGTCGGGTTCGAGGCGGGAGCTTCCGTCATCAGACAGTTTCAGCCTCTGGCTGTTCCCGGACTGCTCCAGACCGGGGCCTACGCCGAAACTCTGGTGGACGCAGCCACAGATATGGCCATGCTCAAGCAGCTTGTGCAGCTTCGTAAGTTACGTCAGGAGACCCTGAGGCGGCGTCCAGTGCCGCCACGCGAGTTGTTTGTGCTCGATGAAGCGGTTATTCGTCGGCGAGTAGGGGTGCGGCATGATCGCACAATAATGCCGACTCAGCTCCGCCACATGGCCGAAGTGGCGCAGGAAAGCGAGCATATCAGCATCAGAATCGTGCCGTTCGAATCGGGCTCTCATGTCGGCATGGTGCGCGGCGCTTTCACCCTGCTCGAGTTCGATAATGGCTTGGGAGAGCTTCTCCATCGTGAAAACGGGGATCTTCACGAGACGCTCATCGGCGAGGACCCGCGCATCACGCATGTTCGTGCGGACTTCGAAGCCATTCTCGATGAAGCCTTGGATCCGGCCGAGTCGCTGACACTCATCCTCGATGCAGCCGCGAGTATGGAGTGAAGGTGACCGGCTAGCCGGTAAGAAGCTCCTCCTTTCGCAGGGCGTTGTTCAGGCGCGGTCTGTACGATCTTGATTTCCCAGGCTAGTCTCTTACCGACGTGGGGAGGACGGCTTGATGACTCAGGGGCCCGGCGATCCGCCTGAGCTGATCTGGCGAAAGAGCTCTGCGAGTACGACGGGTGAGTGCGTGGAGGTTGCGTTCGGCCCGGATTCAGCTTATGTGCGCGACTCCAACTCGCTTGATGGAGCGGTTCTTGAGTTCAGTCGCTCGGACTGGGCGGCTTTTGTAGTCGGCGTGCGAAGGGGTGAGTTTGACTGCCCCTAAGGCATGCTGACACTCACGGAGTATGAAACGTTACCCTCTGGAATGCGAGAAGTGGTTCTTGCCGCTCGAGCGGAAGAGTTTTGTACGGGCATGGCCACTGGGGAGCAGCCGGATGACCGGCCCCCGAAGACTCAGTGGTCGCTACTCAAGACGGTGGGTTAGACATATTACAGCGCGAAAAGCGCGCGGTATTTCAGCCAGCAGTGCCGCATACAGGTGTTTAAAGTGCTGCTGTTCTCGGAAGAAAGACTCACCACGAGCAAGAGTGCATGCCTATTGGCCGTCAGGAAAAGATCCACCTTGCCTCAGAGGATTCAGACAATCGTGCGATCGACTCACCCGGCCGGCTGCGACCAATAGCGGACGGCTTCGGCGTAGGCCTCCCTGAGCAAGCCAAGAACCTCATCGTTCAACGGATCGGTGAGGTAGTTGCTTCAAACGAAATACACCTGGGCCGTACGCGTCAGCGCTGTCGCGCCGGTCCCAGACGACGCTGTCATTGACAGGAACACTCTTTCCGATCACAGTTCGCATCAGGACCGGTTACTGGTCGTGGAACCGGCGTCTCTGCCCTGGAGGGGGAGGCGATGAGTCCTGGCAATGTTCGGCTCGCCGGCAATATCCCGGATAGGGAAGGGCTCGTCTACTACGTGGTGTGTTCCAGCCATGGAGGGGTAGAAGAGCGCCGCAGCCTGGGCGCGCAATGTCCTAGAGGACACGTGCCGACGCAGGTGAAGGTCAGGCTGCGCTGCCCGACGTGTCCCTGGGTGGATCCGACATCGAACTGGCACAGTCACAAGCCCAAGTGTCGTGATGGTTACCACGATCTTGTGGTGCTGGAATACTCCCCCATATGATGGATAGTCTGCTCGACCGGGCCGCTTCGGTCCTCGAGCGGCGTTTTCTACGCAATGCCTTCCTCCCGGTGCTGCTTTTTCTCCCTGTTGCGCTCGCTCCTTGCCTCTTGCAAGGCGGCAACCTCGAAAGAGGGCTCGCGGCATGGGAAGGGCAGACGCTCACCTTCAAGTTCTTGGCCGTGATCGGCTACTTCACATTCTGTTGGTTCAGTGCGGCGATCGTAGCGAGCCAATGGCGGAACATCATCCGGCTCTTCGAAGGCTATCCCATGGCACGCTTCCCCTGGCTCGAGGGCATAGGGGTGCAGTGGCACAGCGCCCGGTCCGCTGAGCTTGCCGACTTGGTCGAACGGGAGCACCATCGCATGAGCGCGAGCGAACTGCGTTACTGGGCCTATCCCGAAACCGGTGTGTTGCCAACCCGGTTGGGCAACGTGTTGCGCGCCGCGGAGTTCTACCCGATACGCCGTTACGGCATCAGTCTGATCACAGTGTGGCCGCGTCTGCACAAGATATTGCCGAGGGAAACCTCCGATGACATAGAAGATGCTCGCGCCACCATGGAGTTCCTCCTTGTGCTGTGCCTGTGGCTGGTGGCGTTCGCGGCACTTAACCCGGTGCTCGCGGTCCTGCTCGGCACTTCCATGCCTCTGTCTATCTTGCTGTTCGCGCTGGGACTCGTACTCGCCTACTGGGCATATCTGTCCGCCATTCCCGCGGCGGCGGAGTACGGCGAGCACCTGCGGGCGGCATTCGAGGTGCACCGGCTCGAACTACTCGAGCAGCTCAGGTTGCCCAAGCCCGACACCCTTCTCGCGGAACGTAGACGATGGGAGGATCTGGATCGCTTCATCCTGGAAGGCGCGAGTCCCGGCTGGCGCTACGAATCAGATGCGGGTAACGAGCTGCGGGTACGGATCGTTACCAGCGAACACGGCAGGACGGAAGCCGAGCAATGATCTCTGATCCGGCCGAATACTCACCTGTGGACCCGGACAACAGAGATGAGCACACAGCAGTTTCTGCTCCACCGGGGGATTCGCCGCCTCCCCGCGAAGATGAACCTCGGGTGCTTATGCCGAACATCTCGAGTGCTCCGGAGCCTCCGCCCGACTCCGGCGCGTCGCCCAACGGCAGAGGACGCTCGAGTCAACCCCTTAGGGAGAACGGAGCCTCATCCCAGCGCCCCCGAACGGTTCGCGGGCCGTTCTCCGGGTTCATCCTCGCCGTTGCCGTGACCGGCACAGTTATCGCAGCAGTATGGGGCCTGGTAACCAATCGTCAGGTGCCCGTGCTCGTAGCTGTGTCGGATCTTCCTGCCTACCACGAGGTGACGCTGAATGATCTGACGATGGACACGCGGGCGGTACTGGGCGAGAACGACTACGTCACGCTGCCGGTCGATGGACGCATCACGCTCAAGAATCTCAAAAAGGGGCAACCATTATTGAACACTGACCTCTCCCCCAAAATACAAGGAATGGTCAGGGGCGATCTCAGGGTGGTCGGGCTCGACGTATCCCGCGGCGATGTCCTGGGCGGAGCATTACAAAGCGGGGATCCGGTCCTCGTATTGCTGATCGAGCGAGGGCATCCGCCGAGGGAGCTCCGAGCCGTGGTGCTATCGGCGTCCTCTGCAGGAGCAACGACAACCAATTGGTCATTGGTACTCGTGATGAACGGGCGCGAAGCTCGCAACCATGCGGCGACGTTGGCCAGGAACGATGTACTCATCCTCAGGAACCCAAAGGCTACGGTATTTCGCTGAACTAACTTCGATCTTCGGAATAGAAACTCCGCTTTGCGTTGGAGAGCGAGTCAGCTCGTTGCCAATTTCGCATACGCGATGCCTGGGCCTGTTGGATGACGCCGCCGATCAAGTCTCCTGATGACGCCTACAACGACAGAACCCGTCTCCGGCCTCCTCTCGCGCTGTCAGCAAACGCCGAAATCCGCGCCACTGGAACTGCGATCATGAAAGTGTTGTCGGGAAATGCATAATGAAGTTCAGGCCTGAGCACTGGCATCTTTGAGCACGTCGTAGCCGATGAAGGTGAACATGCGCTCTCCCAGGGCCAGAGACTGTGGTCGGCCGGTGAAGCGATGCACTCCTACACCGAAACCCGCCTCCGGATCCGACAGCCATTGCCGATCGAATCCGCGTTCTTCGAACCAGGTACAGATCAGCGGAACCCGGTCCGGCGCGGCACGGTGTCGGGTCCAGATGACGGTGGCGCCGGTGGTGCACAACTGGGAGCAGAAGTCGACGGTGCGTTCGATGTCCGCTTCTGTGATGTTGCCGAATATCCCACAGGCCAGCACAATATCGGCCGGCACCATGCCCCGGTAGTGGTCGGTGAGCGCGGCATCAGCCGTCACCACCTCGACCTGGTCCAGCCCGGCAGATGTAGCCGCAGACTGGGCGATCGCGCTGTTGCGCGGATCCAGTTCGACCAGACGCGTTCGGACATCATCACGACGCGGATGATCGACCAGCACATCGAGCACGTCACGGCCTTGTCCTGAGCACAGGCTGATCAGCTTCAGCGGACCAGCCGGGCAGGCGTCCAGAGCCAGTCGAATCCGCTCCTGGACGACCCGCAGTCGCCTTGCCAAGAGCGAATCGGGAAGGTCGTACTCGTCGTGCCAGGTCTGCCAGTCCATGTACTGCACCCTACGGACGCAGATCTGCCGCCTCCAGCAAATATCGAGGAGGAGATTGCCGTCCAGCACTGCTGAGCGCCGCGTAACTGACTGTCACCGCTTCACGGACTTCGCGCCAGACCCACTTTTACATGGCCACGGACACCGGCGCGAGAATGGAGGGAACAGCCGAGGGACGCGGCAAACAGAAGGGGCCCCGGCAGCGGGGACCGAGGTGGGGCAAGGGTCAGCTATGTGAGGGCGTCGTCGCTCTTTCCATTGATGTATCGATGCACTTGGCGTAGACACGGAGCAGAACGTCCACGCCGTGTCCGGCGCGTTTGGCGACCTCGGGAGCCGAGACCCCGGCGTTCGGCCAGAGGGACATGGCGGCGTGGCGCAGATCGTACGGCCGGCTCGCCTGCGGGGAGACGACCTGTCCGGTGGTGAAGGCCTGCCGTCGTGCCTCCTGCCAAACGGCCGAGGAGGAGAACGGCCCTCCCATGCGTGAAGGGGTCCCGAATCCGCCGATCAGGGTGTCCTCGCTGCGGAACGTAGGTCACGCCGCAACGACGAAATTCGGAGTCAGACGCGTACCTCCGCGGTGTGGGCGTGCCCGCGACTCCCCCCCACCTCCACCTTGAGCGCGCTCCTGGCCTTGCGCACGCTGCGATCGCTCTCCCTGACCGATTTCACCCGCCAGGGCAACGTCACCTTCACCTCGTCAGCAGTCCTGGACGGATCGGACACCGCGAGCCGTACCCGCTCGCCCGCGCGCCGGACCAGCAGTGTGCAGGGGCCGTCCACGCTGAGCGGCCCATCCTGGGTCTCGACGGTCCCCCCACGCCAGAAGACGGCGGCGGTCACCCCGTCGCGCGAGATGGCCTGCACCGCTCCGGAGTTGGCGAGGATCTCGATCCGCCCGTCGTAAGCCTCCATCTGCGCGATGGAGGCGTCGGGCAGTACGGCGTAGGCGTAGCGTGCCCTGCGGGGGTCGACGCCGTGGTCGATGAGGATCGTCGTGTAGTGCCTGGTGACAGGGGATGTGTCGCCTCCGGTGGTGGCGCCCTTGTCGATGTCCCGCCAGCGGCCGGTGCGCTCGGCGCGGATCACCTTCGCGTCGGCGCCGTCGAGCAGCGCGTAGCCGGCCACCCCGGACAGGTGGACCCAGCCCTCGCCCCGGGTCAGCGTTGGGTGCCGGTCGTGGGTGTTGCGGTTCTCCACGATGGTCTCGATACGGCGGCCGTCGGAGGCGGTGATGCCGGCGCCGAGGGCGATCACCGCGTCGTCGAGCAGGAACCACGCCTTCTTGGCCCGCAGCGAGGAGCCGCCGGCGATCAGCCTCATGGCGGCCACGCCGTACTCGCCGTCGAGTGCCACGCCGCCCGCCCACGGGGTGGGTGGCAGGCGGCGGTGGTCGTGCGGGAGATCGGCGCGTCTGCGGGTGTCGACCGTCGTGCCCGGCAGCCGGTACGGGTCGATCGTGGGCCACAGGTCGTCGTTCCAGTGGGTGAGGTCGCCGGTGTAGAGGTAGGTCATGCCGTCGCCGGTGTACCAGCCGTGCAGATTCTCCCGGTTCATGGCCTCGGCCGCGCCGATGCGCTCCGAGCTCATCGCGATCGCGTACCCCCAGGTGGGACGGCGGTGCACGACCCGGTCCATGTCGGCGAAGACGTACGTGCCCGTCGTGCGCGGGCCGACCGGCACCGACGGGTCCTCCAGCAGGGCCGTGGCCCTCGCGATGCTCGCCGGCGGTGCGAGCGTGCCGTAGGGGATGGCCTGGTTGCGGGTGAGCCAGCCTTTGACCAGCGGTCGCCAACGCCGGGCATGGCGCTCGGGTGCCGTCTCCAGCAGGGTGAGGACGGCCTCGACCGTCTTCTGTCCCGAGTGGTGGTCGCGGTGGCCCTGCACCGAGATCTGCCGGCCGCGTACGCAGTCCATCATCAGCCCGTCGAAGACGAACGGCACGAACGAGCGATCCACGATGTCGTAGACGTTGCCGATTCCGGTGATCTCCCACGGTGATCTGGAGAGCATGGCGATCAGCTTGGCCACGCTCTCCAGGTAGTCCACGCCGTAGCTGCCGGTGTAGGGGTACACGTCGTGCTGGATGAACGATCCGTCACGGTAGAAGCCGTCGCCTGGGCCCCTTGTCGGCCGCAGCAGGTCGGAGACCGCGTTTCTGGCCCGCTTGACGAGGCGCGCGTCGTGGGTGAGCAGTCCGCGCATCGCCACCGCCATGGCCTTGCCCGCGCGGTTGGCGCCGGTCTCGACGACACCGGGGTGGCTGACGCGGCGCTCCGGGTCAGGGCACCAGCGGCGCAGGGGGCGCAACCAGCGCTCAAGGCGGTTCTTGGGCAGGCCGTCGTACAGCAGGGCGCAGGTGTCGGTCAGCGCGCGGGGGACGCCGATCTCCCACCAGAACCAGTTGCTGCCCCGCCGGTCGAGCCTCTCGTGGTACGCGTGCTCGTACAGGAAGTCCAGCGCCCTGACAGCGGTCTCGGCGACCTGGCCGTCCCGGTGCATGGCGGTGCCCGGTGTGGCCCAGGCCAGCGCCAGTGTGCGCATGCGGTTGTAGGCGCGGTTGAAGTTGCCCGTCCTGGGGTCCGACAGCGGCAGGTCGGGCCACAGGCTCGGGCGGTCGGGAGCGGGCTTCAGCTTGCGCAGCACCGCGTTGGCCGAGCCTTCGAGCGCCTGCGTCCTGTCGGTATGAGCGGAGTTGTCCGACCCGCCGGCCAGCAGGCTCACCCACCGCTCACGCGCGGCGTCGAACGCGGCGGTGCCGGCCGCCTCGGCCGGTCTGTCCCACAGGGCGAGACCGGCCACTGTCGCGGCGCCCAGCAGGGCGGACCGCCGACTGAGGGGGTGGGTCATGGAGGCTCTTCCAGCAATGGTGCAAATATCAGGCGAAAAGATCATAAGTCGACATGCGGGTGGATCATTCGGCTCCTCTGGCGGTGAGCGGGCGTACGAACGTCGTCGGGAGCGTGCGCTACCCGGCTCGGGCGGTGACATGCCGGACCGTTCAGCCGACGGCGTCTCACCCGCTGGAGTATCCCAAGCCGCCGGCCCACCTCGCCGAACAACAGGGCCTCGATCCGGAGCCGTCCTGGTGGACCTGACGAAAGTCAGGTGAGGTCCGGCCGATCGTGCGCTGTGTGACCCTCGGCCCCGCTCCTAGCGTTCGTCCCATGTGGACGAAGACCTCAAAAAGGCCCCTGATGACGATGGGAAAAGTCGCGGCGATCGTCGGTGTGCTGCTCACGATGGGGATGACGACGGCGGAAGCGGCGGAGACCGACGGGCTGAGCGCGACCGCGATCGACCGCCACATGCGCGACTACATCGAGCGGACCCGGCTGCCCGGTGCCCTGATCGCGGTCACCAAGGGCGACCAGGTCGTGTACACCGCGGGTTACGGCCGCACGGCCGGTGGCGAGGCGATCACGAAGGACACGCCGATGCCGCTCGCCTCGGTCTCCAAGTCGTTCACGGCCTTGGCGGTGCTGCACCTCGCCGACCAGGGCAGGCTCAGCCTGGACGACCCCGTTCGGAAGCATCTGCCCGAGTTCACCATGGCCGATCCCCGCGCCGGGAAGATCACCGTGCGGGAGCTGCTCCAGCAGACCTCGGGGATGAGCGACCGGACCTTCCCCGAGCTGACGCTCCCCGCGGCGGACACTCTCAAGGACGCCGTCGCGATGCTGCGGACCGCCCCACTCGCCGCCGACCCGGGCACCAGGAAGATCTACCACAACCCCAACTACTCTCTCGCGGCGCGGCTCGTCGAGGTGGTGGCCGGGGTGCCGTTCGGCGACCACATGGCCGCCACCGTCTTCGCCCCACTCGGCATGACGTCTACCAAAACGGTGAACACCACCGTGGACCTCCCCGGCGCGGGCGAGGGTTACGTCCGCGCCTACGGCCGGGTCGTCAGGCGTTCCCATCCGAAGTGGTTCGTCAACGGCGCCTACGGCGTCGTCAGCACCGCCGACGACATGGCCAAGTGGCTGATCACGCAGAACGGCGCCGGCCGGGTCTTCCCCAGGGAGACCGTCAAGATCGCCCAGACCGCGTCCGGGGTGGGCGGCAGCGGCTACGGCATGGGATGGGACACCGGGAGGACCACAGGGGGAGCGCCCAAGCTCCAGCACACCGGCTGGCTGCTCACCCACAACTCCGCGCAGACCCTGCTGCCCGCGAGCGGATACGGCATCGCCGTCGTCACCAACACCGGGATGATCTCCGGTGACGACGCGGTCATCATCACCGACGGCCTGGTCGACATCATCGAGGGCCGCCCCGACGCGGGCACCGTACCCTTCACCATGACCGCGGACCCCTGGCTGGGCGGCCTGGCGCTGCTCAACCTCGTGCTCGGCTTCCTGGGGGTCTACCGCGCCCGCGGTTGGGCCCGCCGCCGTGCGGGCCGCCCCGGGTGGCGCCTGGTCGTACGGCTGGTCCCTTACGCGCTGCCGATCGCACTCTTCGCCGGCCTCGCCGATCTGATCGGCTTCGTGATGAATCGGGTGGGCACGCTGGATCAGATCACCTACGTCTGGCTCGCGCTGTACATCTGGGCCGGCACCGGCGCGCTGGCCGCCGCCGCCGTCGTCGCCTCCCGTCTCGTCCACACCGTCCTCGCCCGCCGAGCGGGCGCCTCCGCCCCTCTCCCCGTGGGATAGCGTGACCTGGCGATTACCGAAAGACAGAGGCGGGGGCCGATGATCCGAGTGCTGCTGGCGGACGACGAGGCGATGATCCGGGCCGGCATACGAGCGATCCTCGCCACGGCCGACGGCATCGAGGTCGTCGCCGAGGCGGCCGACGGGCACCAGGCCGTCGACCTGGCCCTGGGACACCGCCCGGACATCTGCCTGCTCGACATCCGGATGCCGCGGCTCGACGGGCTCCAAACGGCGGCCGAGCTGCGCCGGGTCCTCCCCGAGGTCGCCGTCGTGATGCTCACGACCTTCTCCGAGGACGAGTACATCGCGAGCGCGCTCGGCTCCGGCGCGGCCGGTTTTCTCCTCAAGTCGGGCAACCCGCGCGAGCTGATCGCCGGCGTCCAGGCCGTCGCCGAAGGCGGCGCGTACCTCTCCCCCACCGTCGCGCGGCGGGTCATCACCCGCCTCGGTACGCGGCCGTTCGGCAGGCAGGCCGTCGCCCACGCCCACGTACAGGAGCTGACCGCCCGCGAGCGCGAGGTCCTCGCCCTGGTCGGGGCCGGCCTGTCCAACGCCGAGATCGCCCGGCGCCTGCATGTCGTCGAAGGCACGGTCAAGGGGTACGTCAGCCAGATCCTCGCCCGTCTCGACCTCAGGAACCGAGTACAGGCGGCGATCCTCGCGTACGAGGCGGGTCTCGTACCCGAGGAGGAATCCCCGCTTTCGTCAGAGCATCGGCGATCCTGAGCCCATGCGCAGCGTGCCCGGCCGGCTTTCCCGTCTCTTCGACCTTGGACTGTGGCTGGTGGTGTGCGTGCCACCGGTCACGGCGGCCACCTCCCTGCATGGGCCGGACGTGCTGACGGCTGCCGTGGGCGTCCCGCTGCTGGGGGCCGCGGTGGCACTGAGCCGGAGGTGGCCGCTGGCGGCGTCGGCCGTGCCGGTGGCGCTGAGCCTGGCCCTGGACGTGCAGATGTCGACGCCCCTGTACTGGACGGCGCTGGTGCTCTTCGGCTACCTGGCCGGGCAGCGGATGGCGACCGCCCGTCCGGCGCTGTGGTTCTTCGGGGCCGTCGCCACCGCCGGGCTGCCACTGTGCGCGTTCGTCCTGCGGGACCTGTGGGGCTGGCCCATGCAACTGCTGACGCTGCTGCTCACCGTGGTGTTGCCGTGGTTGGTGGGCCGCTACCGCCGCCAGTACGCCGAACTGGTCGGTACGGGCTGGCGGCTCGCCGATCGGCTGGAGCGCGAGCAGCAGGCCGTCGCCGACCGCGCCCGTATCCGGGAGCGGGCCCGCATCGCGGGCGACATGCACGACTCCCTCGGCCACGACCTGACACTGATCGCGGTACGGGCCGGCGCCCTGGAGCTCGACCCCGGGCTGGACGCCCGGCAGCAGGCGGCCATCGGTGAACTGCGGGAGGCCGCCGGGGCCGCGACCGAACGACTCCGGGAGATCATCGGTGTGTTGCGCGCGGACGACGAGCAGCCGCCCAGGGTCCCGGCCGCGGAGAACGCCGAGGCTCTGGTCGAACGCGTGCGGAACTCCGGGGTCACGGTCACGCTGGAACGCCTGGGCGATACAGACGATACGGACGACCTGCCGCCCATGGTCGGCCTCGCCGTCCACCGCGTGCTCCAGGAAGCCCTGACGAACGCCGCCAAACACGCACCGGGCACGGCCGTACAGGTCCGGCTCGTACGGGACGGGGCGCTCCTCGGCCTCAGCGTGGTCAATGACCCGGCCACGGTGGCCCCGCTGCCGGGCGTGGCCTCGGGCGGCTCCGGGCTGGTGGGGCTTGACGAGCGGGTACGTCTCGCGGGCGGCACGCTGCGCACCGGTTCGACCCCCGAGGGCGGCTTCGAGGTCGTCGCCGAACTGCCGGTCACCGGCGGCACGGCCGCACGCGCCACCACCGCCGCCCGGCCCACCGTCTCCGCCGGGGAACTGGCTCGTGCCCGGCGGCAGGTGCGGCGCCGGCTGGTGCAGACCGTCGTGGTACCTCTGGCGGTGCTGGCCGGGATCCTGCTGCTCATGATCCCCATCAGCTTCGTCAGCTCCTCCTTCTCGGTCCTGGGCCGGGACCGGTACGAGCAGTTGGAGGTGGGCGATGTGCGGTCTCGGCTGCCCGCGTTCACCAGGGACGGCCCGCCGGACGACGCCCCGCCCACGCCCAGGGGTGAGGACTGCGTGTACTACAACACGAGAACGGCCTCGGCCGACGCCTACCGGTTGTGCTTCGCCCACGACCGTCTCGTTTCCAAGGCGATCGTCGGAGGTTCGCGGTGATCAGGAAGTACCGGTAGGGCTCGTCGAGCTCGCGCGGGTCGAAACCGGTCCTGGCCGCGAACGCGTCGCCCGTCCCAGAGGCGCGGTCCACCGGCTCGGCGGTGCCGTTTCGAGGGTGCGGGATTCGATGGAGGTCATGGCCGCAACGCCGGTCGCGGCTCGCCGACCGGCGCTTCTCGGTTCCTGACCGGTCTGGTCACCTGTTTCGCCAGGCACGACGGCATCCCCGCCGCGGCACCCGCCACGCGGCGCTGGTAGACGCTGGGCGGCATGCCGACCAGTTCGGTGAAGCGGGTGCTGAAGGTGCCCAGCGACGAGCAGCCGACCGCGAAGCAGACCTCGGTGACGCTGAGGTCGCCACGACGCAGCAGCGCCATCGCGCGCTCGATGCGACGCGTCATCAGGTACGAGTACGGCGACTCGCCGTAGGCGAGCTTGAACTGGCGGCTGAGGTGCCCGGCGGACATGTGCACGCCGTGGGCGAGCGCCTCGACGTTCAGCGGCTGCGCGTACTCCCGGTCGATCCGGTCGCGGACGCGGCGCAGTCGCGCGAGGTCTTTCAGGCCCTGTGCCGCGGTGAGTGCGCGCCCCCATCCTGGATGACACATGAGAGAACTCCTTTCGTCGATGTCCGCGAGCACCTGGGCTGCCTGGCGAGACGCTCGCCGACGAGGGTGGGGCCGGCGGCGGCCATCGTGGCCGCATCGATCACCTGACGGTTCAGCGAACCTCCTGGATGCGGACCAGGTTGCCCGCGGGGTCGCGGAAGGCGCAGTCGCGGACGCCGTACGGCTGCTCGGTCGGCTCCT
>NZ_JBFAQY010000027.1:0-137805 GCF_040678965.1 Streptosporangium sp. NPDC049248 | reverse complement strand
GGGCAGTGAGTCACGCTGCCTGACGCGGACCGGACCGTCGAAGCCATCGACGGCGAGGAGCTGCAAGCTCGGTCGTTTACGGCCGAGAAGCTGACGCCAGCACGCTCATAGCGAGGAGCCATGAGACGCGGCTCGCGGCCGGACCTGTCCAGGGCGAACACCGTAGCCTGCGCGACATCGCCACCCGGCTCGTCATCACCAAGGGCACGAAGAAGGGCCGGCCCCCTTCCCCTGCCACCGTCCTGCACATGCTCCGCGAACACGACGAAGCCGCCGCAACAGCGGACCTCGGCCCGGGAGCTGGAGGCGGCCCGCCACAGCGCCTCCCCCTCTCACCACTTCCGCGGGCTGATCAAACCGGCCGACACCGAAGCCGCCCCGTAGCCGCCCCTCCATCACCCGCCGGCTCCGGGCTTACTCGGCAGTCGTTCCGGTCCGGGCGGGCCAAGGTTTCGGAGACGTTGGTCCCTGTCCCATGTGCCGAGCGGCCCTATGTCCGCCGGGTGCGTGCGACCAGCGTGAGGGTGAGGAGCCGAACGAGCCGCCGGGGGGAGGATGAGACTCAGTCTTGATCACCTGTTCTCCGTCCCGATCGTGACGTGGTCGCCGAGCCCCCGGGCGGCCCTCTGGCCGGACCACGGAGTCGACACAGGTCACGGCCGCACGCAGAACGGAGAAGGTCATGAACGTCGAACACCTGACGGGTCAGGACGGGGCAGGCTGCGGGCCTCCGGCCTACAAGGCGGTGATCTTCGATATGGACGGCGTGGTCACCGACACCGCGGCCGTTCATGCCGCGGCCTGGAAGGCGCTGTTCGACGAGGTGCTACCGGACCTGACCGAGTCGCCGGTTCCCGGATTCGACGTCGAAGAGGACTATCGCCGCTATGTTGACGGCCGCCCCCGGGAGGACGGCGTGCGGTCGTTCCTGGCCGCGCGCGGGGTCGCACTGCCCGACGGGAATCCCGGAGATCCGCCCGGACCGCGCACCGTGCACGGGTTGGCGGCTCGCAAGCAGGAACTGTTCGCCGAGCGACTGGCCGAAGGCGGAGTCACCGTCTTTCCCGGCACGGTGGCGCTGCTACGGCGGCTACGCGCCGACGGCCTGCTGACCGCGTTGGTCACCTCCAGCCGCAACAGCGAGGCGGTGCTCGCGGCGGCGAACGTCAGTGATCTGTTCGACGCCCGGGTCGACGGCAGCGACGCCGTACGGCTCTCGCTGGCCGGCAAGCCCGACCCGGCCATGTTCCTGGAGGCGGCGCGTCGGCTTCGGGTCGATCCCGCGCGCTCGGTGATCGTAGAGGACGCGGAGGCGGGCGTGCGGGCCGGTGCGCGTGGCGGTTTCGGCCTGGTCGTCGGCGTGGACCGGACCGGCAATCGGGCGCGGCTGCTCGCGGCCGGCGCGCACCTGGTGGTGGAGGACCTGGCGGCGCTCTGTTACCAGCGGGTTTTTCCGTCCGGGGCGCAGGGTTCGACCTCCAGGTAGCGTGGCGACGGTTTGTCCGGCAGAGATTGGTGTCCGGTACGCAGGTGCAGGTCGAAGAAGGCACGGACGTACGTGCGGGTGATCTCTTCGGTCAGACGCCTTCCGCGAGGAGGCGGAGGCTTTCGCGGGCCCAGTCGACGCGGGCCTGGGCGACGGCGACCTGGCCCGCGAAGACGTTCGCCTTCAACCCGGCGATGCGGTCGTGCTCGGCCGGCGGGCGGTTCTTCAGCCGCTCCTTGAGCAGGTCGGTGTCCTTGGCCAGCAACGCTTCCCGGTGCGCGCGCCACTCGGTGATCAGCTGCTCCTGCTCGGCGATGTACGCCTTGAGCACGGACGCGGCCCGATCCGCGTCGATCATGTCGAAGAAGAGTGCCTGCAGGGAGAACGAGTCGCGTACCGGGGCCGGGGTGTGGCCGGTGCCCAGCCAGGTCCTCAGCTCCTCGAGCCCGTGCTCGGTGATCGAGTACACCGTCCGCTTCAGCCGCGTGCCACGGATCTCCTTCTGACCTTCGATGAGCCCGGCCTGCTCCATCTGGCGGAGCGTCGGATAGATCTGGCTCTGCGGCGCGGACCACACCCAGCGCGGGGCGGCATCGAAGAAGCGGGTCAGTTCGTACCCGTTCATCGGGCGCGCCTCCAGGACGCCGAGCAGTGCGTGCTGAAGCGACATGCCCCCAGCATAGGGGCGTCCCACTTGCCCTAGAACATGTACAAATATACCTGTATTGTCCTGCCTGTTTTTGTAGATGCGCACGGGCAGAGAGGTACTGGTGTGAACACAGAGCTGGCGGACGCCGGACGGGCGCTGGCAGCGGCTGGGCTGGTCACCGCGTTCGGGCACGTGTCACTGCGAATCGGGGACGACCGGCTGCTGATGACCCCTCCGGTGCCGCTCGGGACGCTCGGGCCTGACACACAGCACGCCGAGGTCCCGCTGGATGCCACCGACCTGCCCGACGGCACGCCGCGCGAGGCGTGGATCCATTTGGAGATCGCCCGGGCGCGACCCGGCGTGCGGGCGATCTGCCGGGCACAGCCGCCCACTGCCACGGCTCTGGCCTCGGCGGGGGTGCCGATTCTGCCGCTGCACGGGCAAGGGGCGTTCCTCGGGCCCGAGGTGCCCGTGTTCGACGACGCGACGCTGGTACGCGACCGCGCGCGCGGGCGGGCGCTGGCCGAGCGTCTGGGCGCGGCGCCTGCCGTGATCATGCGGGGCAACGGCGCCGTGACCGTCGGCGAAAGCGCCGGCCAGGCCGTCGCCCTCATGTGGGTGCTGGAGGCCTCCGCCCGCATGAACGCCACCGCCGCCGCCTCCGGCGCCCCCACCCCCCTCACGCCCGCCGAGCAGAAGTCGTGGCGGGCCGTGCGATCCGAATTGTCCAACCGCATCTGGTCCTATCTCCGGGAGTTGTCATGATCGAGCTCGAGGACATCGCCTACGTTCGGTCCGGCGCCGCCGACCTGGACACCGCCCTGCGGTTCGCCGTGGACATCGTCGGCCTGGAGCTCACCGCCCAGGAGGGCGGCGTCGCCTACCTGCGCGCCGACCAGCGCCACCACTGTCTCGCCCTGGTCGAAGGGGAGTCCGGAGTCATCAGCTCCGGGTTCACCGTCCGGGACGAGGACGCGCTCGCCGCCGCCGAGACCGAGTTGGAGAAGGCCGGCGTCACCGTCGTACGGGGCGACGCCAAGGAGGCCCACTCGCGCCGGGTCCGGGACTTCCTGTCGTTCGACGACCCGTTCGGCAACCGCATCGACCTGGTGATCGACCAGGTGACGCTGACCGCACCGGTCCGCTACGGACGCGAGGCCGGCATCACCGAGTTCGGGCACCTGTGCCTGGACGCCCCGGACGTGCGCGAGGCGTACCGCTTCTGGTCCGGCCTGTTCAACGCCCGGGTGTCGGACTGGATCGGCGACTGGGCCTGTCTCATGCGCATCGACCAGGTCCACCACAAACTGGCCGTGTTCCAGGGCAGCCAGCCGGGGCTGTGCCACATCAACTTCCAGATCGACTCGCTCGACGCGTTGATGCGCAACTATCACTTCCTGGAGGCCAACGGGGTCGAGATCGAGATGGGCCCCGGCCGCCATCCGCAGTCGACGGCGGTTTTCGTCTACTTCAAGGGGCCGGAGGGGATCACGTACGAGTATTCCTGGGGCGTGCGGCTCATCACCGACGAGGACGCCTGGCGGCCCCGCTACTTCGACCCGGCCGAGCCGGGCTCGATCGACATGTGGCAGGGCCCCACGCGCCGCGTCCACACCCAACCCCAGATCCGCCGCCCTCTCGGCCAGGGCTGAGCCCGCTCCCCCGCGCCTCACCCGGCCGAAACGGCAGCCACAGGAAGGTGATCGATCGCATGATGAACGGAGTACAGATCGTGCTGACGAGCGGGACGACCGACGCTATGCCGCGCCGGCGCGGCTCGTCGGTGACCGTACGCTTCAGCGACCTCGACTCCGTGGCGGGGATGTGACATGCCGCTGGTCGAGGTGACCTTGACCGAGGGCCGCGAACCCGGCGCGATCCGGGCGCTCATCCACGAGGTGCACGCCGCCGTCGAGCGCTCGCTCGGCGCCCCCGCCCAGAGCATCCGGGTGATCGTACGCGAGGTGCCGCGCACCCACTGGGCGGCCGGAGACCAGACGCTCGCCGAACGCGACGAGATCAACAAAGGTGACTGACTTGGAATTCTTCGGACACGTGATCGACGGCGCCGAGGTGAAGTCCTCCGGCGGCGAGACGTTCACCAGCGTCGACCCCTACACCCGCGAGCCGTGGGCAGAGGTCGCGCTCGGCGGCGCGGCCGAGGTGGAGCGGGCCGTGGCGGCGGCGCGGCGGGCATTCAACGAGGGACCGTGGCCGCGTATGGGCCGCGCCGAGCGTGGCAGGCTGCTGCATCGCCTCGCCGACCTCATCCTCGAACACGCCGACGAGCTCGGCCTGGCCGACACTCGCGACATGGGCAAGCCGATCACCCAGAGCCGCGGCAACGATGTGCCCCGTGCCGCCGACAACTTCCGCTTCTTCGCCGACCACGCCCGGCTGACCACGGCCGAGACGCTGCCGATGGACTCCGGCCACCACGCCTACACTCGCTACGAGCCCGTCGGTGTCGCCGCCGCCGTCGCCCCGTGGAACTTCCCGCTGATGCTGGAGACCTGGAAGATCGCGCCCGCGCTGGCCTGGGGCAACACGGTCGTGCTCAAGCCCGCCGAGGACACCCCCGCCTCCGCCACCATCCTCGCCAGGCTCGCGCTGGAGGCGGGCCTGCCGCCCGGGGTGCTCAACGTCGTCCACGGCTACGGCCCGGACTCCGCCGGGCAGGCGCTCACCGAGCACCCTGGGATCGACCGGATCACCTTCACCGGCGAGTCCGCGACCGGCCGGGTCATCTCGGCCGCGGCGGCGGGGCACCTCGTGCCGGTCAGCCTGGAGCTCGGCGGCAAGGGCGGCAACGCGGTCTTCGCCGACGCCGACCTCGACAACGCGGTGAGCTGGTCCATCAAGGCGATCTTCACCAACGCCGGGCAGGTGTGCCTGGCGGGGTCGCGTCTGTACGTCCAGCGTCCGGTGTTCGACGAGTTCATCGCCCGCTTCACCGCCGCGGCCGAGGCGATGCGCCTGGGCGACCCCAAGCTGGACTCCACCCAACTCGGCCCGCTGGCCTCGAAGACCCACTACCGGAAGGTACGCGGCTACGTCGAGACCGTCGCCGAGGAGGGCGGCTCCGTCCGCTCCGGCGGCCTCGGCGACGGCTGGTTCGTCCGCCCCACGGTGATCACCGGCATGCCCGCCACCGGCCGCCACCAGCGCGAGGAGATCTTCGGCCCGGTCGTCACGGTGACGCCGTTCGACACCGAGGACGAGGTCGTGGCGCTGATGAACGACACGCGCTACGGGCTCAACGCGATGCTGTTCACCGAGAACCTGTCCCGGGCGCACCGCGTCTCCGCCCGTCTGCGGGCCGGGACCGTCTGGGTGAACTGCTTCTTCGTCCGCGACCTGCGCGCCCCGTTCGGCGGAGCGGGCGACTCAGGGGTCGGGCGCGAGGGCGGCACCTTCAGCCGGGAGTTCTTCACCGAGCCGAAGGCCGTCGTCATGCAGATCGACTGATCCGCGGCCGGCGTCGGCGCTGCCCGGACGGGAGACGGTCGCGCCCGGCAGGGCCAAGGCGTCGTGTTCGAAGGCGGCCGAAAGCGTGCCCTTCCACGCAAAGGCACATCCACGCGAAAGGGCACGCAGGCGCGCCCCGGGACCGGTCGGAGACCGCCGCCTCAGGCGTCCTGTTCGCCCTGTGACGGGGGTCGCCCGAGCAGTCCGGGCCTGCCGCTCACGTAGCGGGCCCAGGATCCGATGATCGGCTTTCTAGGTGTCCAGCACCTTGCGGAGCAGCTCACCGAACTCGGCGGGGTGCGTGCTGAGGCCCGTGTGCCCGCCGGGGAAGTGGACGAGCTCCGTGCCGTACCGCTCGGCCAGGAAGGCGGCGGGACGGTAGGGCAGTTCACCGCGCGAGTCCGCTCCGCCCGCGAGTACGAGCCGGTCCGACAGGGCCGCCAGGCGATCCATGTCCGGGACATAGGCCATGAAGCTCGGCACGATACGCCCGAGGAAGTATGACATGTCCGCCATCGTCCGCTCGGCTCGCGCCGCCGCCTGCGGCGGCAGCTCGGTGACCGCCCGGGCGTCGACGGGATCGGCACCGGGCCGCCTGAGGCCGGCTGCGAACTCGGCCGCCGCGGGCATCAGCCCGTCCCGGCGGAGCGTGTCTTGGACACGGGCGAGCAGCGCGTGGTGCTCGGCCGCGTCCGGCAGCACCCCCACCAGCGGCGGCTCGTGCGCCACGACGCGTTCGATCCGCTCGGGATGGCTGGTGAGCAGGTGCAGCGCGACGATCGCCCCCGAACTACAGCCGGCCACGAGGGCAGGCTTGCCCGGCGACAGCAGCTCCAGCAGCCGGAACCCGTCGTCAGCGTGCTGTGCGACCCGCTGAGCGGCTTCCGGGGCGTCCAACGGACTGCGGGACAGGCCGCGCGGATCATAGGAGGCGACCGTGTAATCGGCGGCCAGGTCATCGGCGACGCCGTCAAAGGAGGCCGCGCCGCCCGTGCCGCCGGGGATCAGCAGCAGGAGGGGGCCTCTCCCGCGCACCTCGTAGTGCAGGGTGGCGCCGTCCACGCGCAGGCGGCCGAGAGTCGGTTCGGTCATGAGGGGTCTCCTTCACGGGGTGTGGGCCAGCGCTCCAGGAGGGCGTGCAGGGCGTCGAGGCAGCGGACCCAGGAGGCCTCCGCCGGACGCGCGTGCGCGAAACCACCGGCGGCCTCGAGGCTGACGAAGCCGTGCAGTGCGCTGCGCACCAGCCGGACCGCGTCGGTCAAGTCGGGCTCGGCCAGCGCGTAGGCGCGCAACATGCTGTAGGTCAGCTCGACCGCACGTCGCGGCCCGGGTGCCCGGGCCGCGAGCTCGGGATCGATCTGCGTCGGGATCTGCGTCGCGGTGTACCGGCCCGGATGTTCATGGGCGTACGCCCGCCATGCGTTCGCGAACGCCACCAGCGCGTCCTTGCCGGCTCGTCCGGCGGTGGCCTCCGCGATGCCGATGGTCTTCTCGTCCGCCGCCAGCAGCGCGATCCGCCCGCGCAGGTCCTCCAAGCCGCGTACGTGCACATACAGGCTCGCATCCTTCACCCCCAGCCGCCGCGCCACCGCCGACATGGTCACATGGTCGAGCCCGACCTCGTCCGCCAGCTCGGCGCCCACCAGCGTCACCCGGTCCGCCGTCAACCCGGCCCGCGCCATGCCACACCGCCCTTCCCTTAGGATTACTAGGAATAAACTAGGGCTCCTAGGATAATCCTTGGGCCCGAAGACGGTAAAACGGGGCAGCGGAACTCGACAGGGTCCCGGTAGCAGTGCGGCGGAATCCAACGAACCCGCCCCCGGCCTGCGGTGACGCGGTGTTACACGACAAGGTGGAAGGACTGTCCGCCCCGCTCGGCATCCAGGACGTCCTTCTTCTTGCCTACGGCGCGGCGCACAGCGCCCCGCAGTACTGCGGGGCCGTGTCCGTTACAGGCGTCCTGCCAGGGACACCTTGCGCAGGAAGTCGCGGGTGCGCTGTCGGGCGGGGGCGTCGAAGATCTGGGCCGGCGGGCCCTGCTCCAGGATGCCGCCGCCGTGCAGGAAGCAGATCCGGTCCGAGATCTCGCGGGCGAACCCCATCTCGTGGGTGGTGAGCAGCATGGTCATCCCGCTCTCGGCGAGGTCCCGGACGATGTTGAGGACCTCGATGACCAGCTCCGGGTCGAGCGCGGAGGTGATCTCGTCCAGCAGCAGGATGCGGGGGCTCATCAGCATCGTGCGGGCGATCGCCGCACGCTGCTGCTGGCCGCCGGACATCTGGTCGGGATAGGAGCCGGCCCTGTCGGCCAGCCCGACCCTGCCCAGCATGGCCATGGCCCGGTCCTCGGCCTCCTCCTTGGAGCACAGCCCCGTCTTCACCGGCGCGAGGACGGCGTTCTGCAGGACGGTCATGTGCGGGAAGAGGTTGTAGGACTGGAAGACCATGCCGACCTGCCGCCGGAGGCGGACCAGGTCGACGCCGGGCCCGGACACCACGTCGCCGTCCACGGCGATCTCGCCGCTGTCGATGGTCTCCAGGCCGTTGACACACCGCAGCAGCGTGGACTTGCCGCACCCGGACGCCCCGATCAGGCTGATCACCTCGTGCGCGGCGACGTCCAGGTCGACACCGCGCAGTACCGTGTGGTCGCCGTAGGACTTGGTGACGCCGCGCAGCTCGATGAGCGGGCTCATGAGGCCTTCCTTCCGCCGCGGGCCAGCAGGTAGTCCACGAACCGGGTCTGCGGGATGGTGATGACCACGAACAGCAGGCAGACGATGGTGACCGAGGACAGGTTGTAGTAGTTGGCGGAGTAGATCTTGGCCTGGGCGAACGCGTCGATGATGCCGACGACGTTCACCAGCGCGGTGTCCTTCTGCAGCGCGACGAACGCGCCGAGCAGCGGCGGGACGATCCGCCGGACGGCCTGCGGCAGGATCACGTACCGCAGCGTGTGCGCGCGGGACAGGCCGAGCGACAGCGCCGCCGACTCCTGGCTGGGGTGGATCGACTCGATCGCCGAGCGGTACAGCTCGGCGTTGTAGGCGCTGTAGGTGAGGGTCAGCGCCACGATCGCGTAGACGACGGGGGGAGCGTCGCTGATCACCGGAATCCCGGCCAGCGGGATGCCGAAGCCGACGAGGTAGATCACCACGATGGCGGGCAGGCCGCGAAACAGGTCGATGTAGGCGATGGCCAGCAGCCGCAGCGGGCGCCCGCCCCGGCCCGGCGCAAGCCGGGCGAGCGCCAGCAACAGGCCGATCACCAGCACCAGCGCCTCGGCGACGAGGGCGATGAGCACGTTGTACCAGAGGGCCTTGGCCGTCTCGGCGAAGCTCGTCCTCATCAGGTCCCAGCGCAGGAACGTCTCACGGACGACCCCGTCGCTGACGGTGAGGAAGAAGACCAGCGCCGTGACGCACAGGCAGAACCCGGCGACGCCCAGCGCCGTCCAGGACGACTCACGGGAGGCGGCGGCGTCCCGGCGCGCGTCGGTGATCTTCCCGCTTGAGAGCGCCCGGGCGGACGCGGCGGAACCGCGCAGCCCCTTCCAGGCGGGAATCCCCATGAGGACGGCCGCCACCGCGGCGACCGCCAGGACGATCACGGATCCGGCGGCGAGGTGGCGGACGGCGCTGGTCACCACCGCGGCCGTGACCGCGACCGTCAGCGCGGCGCCGCCCCAGGCCGCGATGTTCAGCGGCCGGGAGCGCGGCGGTGGCACGGGCTTCCTGGCGCCGGCCGGCGCTTCGACGGCCGTCACGACACCGACCACTCGGGCAGGTCGTCGGGGTCGCCGCCGAGGAAGGACTCGAACTGCTCCTTGAAGACCCGGTCCAGGGTGCCGTCGGCCTTCATCTCGCCCACGATCGTGCTGACCCCGGCGGTGTTCGCCGAGCCCTTGGGCAGCATGATCGCCGCGTCGCCGCCGATCGGGTACTGGCCGATCACCTTGACCGCGTCGCCGATCTGCTGGGCATTGAGCATGACCAGGGTGGTGTCGAGGATGACGGCGTCGATCTGGCGGGCCCGCAGGGCAGTGATCATGTCGTTGATCGACTGGTACTGCTTCGCCTGTTGGGCGGGCTTGAGCTGCTCGTTGACGAACCTGTCCTGGACGGAGCCGAGCAGGATGCCGATTTTGGCATCCTTGATCGTCGTTGCGTCCAGGGTGCTGTCTGACCGTACGAGCACGCCGCTCTTGACGTTGAGGTACGGGTCGGTGAAGTCGGCGACCTTCTCGCGCTCGGGCGTCTTGTAGAGCTGGTAGATCGTAAGGTCGTAGTCCTTGGTCCGGCCGCTGACCAAGGCGTCGAACGAGACGTTCTTCAGTTCCAGGCGCGGGATGCCGGCCCGGTGGGCGATCTCGGCGGCCAGGCAGTAGGAGTAGCCGCTCTTGACGTCCTGCGGGGTATCGCCGTTGTAGTCGCCCGGGGCGGGCAGGGCTGCCTGGATGGTGAGGACGCCGGAGTCGACGGTCGTCAGCTTGTGGGAGCCGTAGGCGCCGCTGACCTTGCACTCACCGTAGGACGGCGCGCCGTCGGCGGCCGTACTGGAATCCGAGCCGCCGCAGGCGGTGAGCAGTCCGAGGCCCAGGGCCGTGACGCCGAGCAGGCCCGCGGCCCGGGAGGTGATGACCGACATGGTTCTTCTCCTGTGGCTGAGGGGGAAAGGGTCAGATCCGCCGGGAGCCGACGACCTGGCCGAGGTCGAAGTCGAACTCCTGGGTGTCCAGGCGGGCGGCGAGGACGCGGATGTCACCGAGCGGGCCGAAGGGGTCACGGGGTCCGTCCGTAAGCGTGAGGGTACCTTCGGCGCGGAGGCTGCCATGCAGAACGCTGTTGGGGTAGTCGACCCGGATGACCTGCGCGATCTCCGGCTCGGAGGCGTGGTCCTGCGCCAGGAGCCGCACCTGGAGGTTGCACTGGCCCATGTCCGGGACGTTCAGCTCGGCGGGCCAGGCGCCGGCCGGCTCGCCCGTCACGGTGATCTCCGAGCGGACGAGGACGTCGCCGTGGCGGCGGCATTCGAGGGTGAGGCCTCCGGGGGTCTGCTCCCAGGTGAACTCGCCGCCCTTCTTGGGCCACGGCCACATCTCGCGCCCGGCGGCCAGGCCCATGTCGATGTCGATGTACTCGAGCGAGCAGAACTTGCCGATGTGCTCCTCGAAGCGGCACGGCACGTTGAACGCGACGTTGTGGGAGCCCTTGTAGCCGTCCACGTCGCCGATGAGCAGCCAGCTCACGACGACGAAGTCGCCGACGGGCTCCAGCGGCTCGGGCAACAGGCGCCGCGTGACGCCCTCCTCCACGCCGCAGAGCAGCATCACGCGGGTGCAGTCCCGGAAGTGGTGGGGGGCCGGATGATACAGCGGCGTCGACCAGTCGGGGATGGAGATCGCGGTGGGTGCGGGCACGGGTGGTGCCTCCTAAATCGAAATGGACTCTATTTTGATTTTGGATAGCCTGGGGCATGAGAGTTCCGGCCGTCAAGGGTCGTCTTCGCAGGTGACCAGACCGGAAGATCGCGACGCGCCTGGGCCGCCATCTCGGCCGCTAAAGTGGTCCGGACCCCGGAGGACATGACGTGACCCACAGCCCGCTGATCGACCTGGCGTCGGCGATGCGCCGCGCTCCGGCCCAGGAGCGCAGCAAGGCCAAGGTCCGCGCCATCCTGGACGCCGCGGACGAACTGCTCGGCGAGATGGGCTACGAGGCACTCGTGGCCACCCCGTGGCCGATCGTCGAGCGCGCGGGCGTCACAGTCGGGGCCTTCTACCACTACTTCGAGGGTGGCGAAGCAGTCCTGGAAGCCCTCGGGCTGCGCTACTTCCAGAGCGCGGGAGAGCTGGTCGACGCCCTGGCGGGCCGCTCCTACCCCGACTGGGAGTCGGTGGTGGACGCCGTCGTCGACACCTACGCCGACTTCTACGGCCGCCCGTCCGTGCGCGAGCTGTGGCTGAACAACCGGCTGACGGCCGTGGCCAAGGAGGCCGGCCGCGAGGTCAATGACTACATCTACCGCACCATCACCGACCTGCTGGAAAGCGCCTCGGGCGGGGCGCTGCGCCTGACCCCCATGGGCGCCCGCATCACCAACAGCATCGGCGACCAGCTCCTGCGCCTGGTCGAGGACGAGACCGAACCCGCCCGCGCCGAGATGATCATCGAAGTCAAGATCGCCATGCGCAGCTACTGCCGCACCTTCCTCGGCGGTCCCGACCGCCCCCGAGAATGACCCCGGGACGTGCGGCGGCTGCGCATGCGCCTGGAAAGCGACCCTGGCCTGCGGGGATATGAACCCGGATAGTGGACGTCCGCACGGCCCTCGCCCTGTTCCCCGCCGACCTGAGCCGGCCGCCACGGAGCTGGGCCGAGCGCACCTACAACCTCACCCGCTACACCCACATGCCCTCTGGGAGCCGGGGTCCAGGGGATTGCCGGACACATGGCTTCCGCAGGTGTCCGTCGCCGGTGTCACGTAGGCCGCCTGCGTGGTCACCGCAGGTCACACCCGGCGCCGCGCCGCTTCCTGACGCCACCGCCTCGACAAGTCATCGCGGACGCGGCGTTCGATGGCGATGTCGTACAGCATCGCCGCACAGATGAGTTCAGCCCCCCGCAGAGGCATGCGGATTGGCCGCGCTGCCCTCGGTGCACAGCAACACCACCGTCGAGACCGGGCCAAGACCCAGCGTGGTGCGGCGCTCGCCGGCGCCGTCGCCGGTGAGCACGGCGCGGACGCCGGCGAGCGAGGCCGCACCGCAGGGGCCACAGGAGACACCGAGGGCGGCGAGGTCACCGGCCGCGCGGGCACTGTCGGCATCGGCGATGGCCACGGCGGCATCCAGCCCGCCACGCAGGTGAGGCCAGGCGATAGCGGAGGGTGTGCCGCAGTTCAGCCCGGCCATGATGGTCTCACCTGTGGTGACGCTGACCGGTTCGCCACGTAGGAGGCTCTCGATGACACAGGGGGCGGCCATGGGTTCCACCGACAACAACGCCGGAGGCGGCCCCGCCGGACGACTGCGGTAGTGGGTGACGACGGCCTGGGCCAGCGAGCCCACGCCCACCGGGATGGCGACAAGATCGGGCATCCCCGCTCCGGCCACCGTCAGCTGCTCGTCGATTTCGGCACAGAGGGTGGAATAGCCCTCGACGATCCAGCCGGGGATCTGCTCATAGCCCGGCCAGGCGGTGTCCTGGACCAGAACCGTATCCGGCGCCCCGGCCGCCCCGGCCGCCCGGCGCACCGCCTCGTCATACGAGCCCGCGACCTGAACGACCTCGGCCTGCTCGGCGGCGATGGCCGCCACAGCCTTCGGATGAACGCCTCCCGGGATGAAGACGCGGGCGCGCTGGCCGAGCAGACGTGCCATACGAGCCACAGCGCGGCCATGGTTGCCGTCGGTTGCGGTCACCAACGTGACCGGACCCGCCCCACCGTGCCGCGCCCGCTCGGCAAGGGCACGGTGCACCGCCCAGGACGCGCCCAGCACCTTGAAGGCGGGCAGCCCCAGACGAGACGACTCATCCTTGACGAAGACCCGCCCGACCCCCAGTTCGGCGGCAAGCCGGGGAAGTTCGACCAGCGAGGTAGGGGCGTACTCGAACAGGGAGGCATGGAAGTCCCGCACCTCAGCGGGGGCGGGCGCACAGGTCCAGAACCTGGCGGCGGGCCGCGCGAACCACGGCGGCGTACGGACGGAAGAAGCGGTCTCAGACATCGCAGCCAGCGTGCGACACACCCTCCAATCGGTCCAGCGGATGTTTCCGACCTATATTCGTCGGAGAATCCGACCGATCGAAGGCTCGCCGATGTTCGACCTGCACCGACTACGTCTGCTGCGCGAACTCAAGCACCGCGGCACCCTCGCAGCCGTCGCCGCCGCCCTCTCCTACAGCCCCTCCTCTGTCTCCCAGCAGCTCTCCCAACTGGAGGCGGAGGTCGGCGTCCGGCTACTGGAGCCGATCGGGCGACGCGTGCGGCTGACCGAGCAGGCAGAGATCCTCGTCGCGCATACCGAAGCGGTGCTGAAACGCCTGGAGCGCGCCGAGGCGGACATCGCCGCCTCACTGACCGATCTGACCGGGACCCTGCGCATCGCCTCGTTCCAGACCGCCACCCTCGCCCTGATACCCGGCGCACTGAGCATCCTGCGCGATCTCCACCCCGGCCTTCGGCCCCATGTCACACAGATGCCACCGGAAACGGCCCTGCCCGCGCTTCAGGCCCGCGACTTCGACCTGGTCATCGCCGAGGAATACCCGGGCAACCCCAACCCCCGGCCCGCCGAACTGGAGCAGGAAGACCTGCTCGACGACTCCCTCCGCCTCGCGCTGCCCGAACCGGCCGACGACGCGGACGGTCCCACGGCGTCGCTGCGCTCACTCGCCGACCGTCCCTGGGCCATGGAACCCGAGGGTACGACCGCCCGCCACTGGGCCATGACCCTGTGCCGGAACGCCGGTTTCGAGCCCGATGTACGGTTCGAGACCACCGACCTCCTGATCCACCTTCGCCTCGTCGAACAAGGCCACGCCGTCGCCCTGCTTCCCGACCTCGTATGGATCGGACAGTCCCCGACCGTCACACTGCGGCAACTTCCCCGTGGCCAGCGCACACGCCGCATCTTCACCGCGGTACGCCGAGGTCGCAGCCGGCACCCCGCCATCAGGGCATGCCGCCACGCACTCCGGCAAGCCGCCGCAGCGGCGACGGCCTCGATCGACACCTGACGGGGACGGTACGCGATCGCGTCATCAAGACCGCCCTTCGAGTTCGGGATCGTCCGGATAACGGCCCGACACGCTCCTTCGTCACCGCCTCCCGGCTCGCGTACCCTGCGGATCATGCCGATCACTGACGTTGAGCTGTCCTGTACGGCGGCGCAGGCGGGAGCAGCCGTCGTGCGCGCCATGTTCGGCGCACCACTGACGCGCCTGGAGAAATCCGGCGGTGACTTCGCCACGACCGCCGACGTGGCGGCGGAGCAGGCCGTCCTTGACGTCATTCGCGCCGCCCGGCCCGGTGATGCCGTGACCGGCGAGGAGAGCGGGTCTACGGGCCCGGCGGGGGCGGAGCGCATGTGGCTGGTCGACCCACTGTGCGGCACGCTGAACTACGCCGCGCGCACCATGCTGGTGGCGGTGAACGTCGCCCTGCGCCTGGGCTCGGACATCACGGTGGCGGCCTCGGCCGACCCGTTCACCGACGAAGTGTTCTGGACCGACGGCGTCCGCGCCCACATCCGCCGCGGCGGTGTGGACGAGCCGCTCAAGCCGTCGCCGGATTCGCGGCTGGTGGACGTCAACCTCGACCCGCCGTTCCCGAACTCACCCGCCTTCCGTGCCGCCGCCCTGCTCGCCGATCCGGGATTCGCCGAGCGGTTCCGCCCGCGCGTCGTCTCCACCACCCTGGCGGTGGCCTGGGTGGCCGCCGGCCGGCGAGCCGCCTACGTCACCGACGGCCGGCTCCATGACAGCGTGCACTTCGCCGCCGGGATCGCGTTGTGCCGTGCCGCCGGCTGTGTGCTGACCGGCCTCGACGGCCGGCCGCCGCATACCGGCACGGGCGGGCTCATCGTGGCGGCCGACCAGGAGACCCACACGGCGCTGCTGGACCTCATCCGCAACCAGTAGTCCCATCAGCTGCCACCAGGTACACCCGAGGGGTGTCGGTCCTGGTCAGCGGCCACGACCATAGGGCAGCGTGATGACGTGGGAAGCCGTTCCGTCAACGACTCCGGTGTGAGAGGGGCGAGCACGTATGAGCCAGGTGTGGACGATCGCCCTGCGCGGGCTGTCCGGTGGCCTGCTCGTCATGGCCTTCGCCCTGATCGGCGAGATGGTGAGCCCGAAGCGGTTCGCCGGCATCTTCGCCGCGGGGCCGGCCGTCGCCCTGGCGGGAATGACCGTGACCCTGCTGTTCATGGGCAGCCGGCAGGTCGCGGACTCCGCGCTGGGAATGATCGTCGGATCGGTGGCGCTGGTGGCGTACTGCGCCTCGGCGGTGCCTCTGGTTCGGCGTCTGGGAGCCCTCGCCGGCTCGGCGGCCGCGATCGCGGTATGGGCGGCCGTCGCGACGGCAGGCCGGCTGCTGATCGCATGAGCGCCCCACGCAGAATGCGGATCCAGCCTTCCAAGCTGCGCAGGGTCACGCTGCCGGGGATGGCGCTGCGCTTCGCCTTCGGGGCGGCCGTCTCCGTGGCCGCCGGCCTGGTGGGAAACCACTGGGGACCGGTCACGGGCGGGGTCTTCCTCGCCTTTCCAGCGGTTCTGGCCGCCACCCTCACCCTGATCCAGGACGAGGAGCACAGCCGGATTCCGGCCTCCAACGATGCCCGTGGCGCGGTGCTCGGCGCGGTCGGCATGATCGCTTTCGCCCTGTGCGTCTGGGCGCTCGCCACCCGGATCCCCACGCTCGTGGCGATGGGGATCGCGCTCGTGGCGTGGGCGATCGTCGCCGCTGTTCTGTACCTGCTCATCTGGGGTGTCCGCCGGAGCCGGTGACACCCCCCGGGCCGAGATGACCAGGAACGGATCACCATCCGCGGCCTGCCGGATGCCCTCCGCCGCAGTGGCCGGCGCCGTGTCGGGCGGTTACGCGCCGGCCGGCAGGCCCCGGCCTCCTCCCCGTCCCCGCCGATCGCATCGGCCCGGCGATGTCGCCCGGCTCCTGACCGCTCGGCTCGCGGACGGACCCGGTCCGCGACGCACAGGCCTCAGGAGGTGCCGCCGAAGTCGACATCCTTGGTCTCGACCGTTCCGGCCGTCCGTCCCGGCGCCGCCTGGTGGGTCCAGTACAGGTTCGTGTGCGCGATGACCCGGTCCGGCGGCGGCGCCCCCCATGCCGTCTGATCCTCCGTCGTGTGGGCGTCGCCGACAAGGGCCGTGTCGTAGCCCCTGGCGAACGCGCCGTGGAGCGTCGAGCGGATGCACCAGTCGGTCTGTGCGCCGACGACGACGAGTCGCCCGACCCCGAGGCCCGACAGCACGGCCTCAAGAGCGGTGTCTTCGAAGGAGTCGCCGTAATTCTTCTCGACAAGCGGCTCGGCATCGCCCGGAGTCAGCTCGGGAACGATCCGCCAGTCGTCGCTCCCTCTCGCAAGCTGCTCGTCGGAGTGCTGGATCCAGACGACGGGAACCCCTTCCCGCCGCGCCTTCTCGACAAGGCTGCCGATGTTCGCGACGACCGCGTCGCGTTCGTGAGCTCCCACGACGACACCGTTCTGTACGTCGACGACGAGGAGCGCGGTGTTCGGCCGGTTCACGAGGGTGGTCATGGTCTCCCTTACTCACGCTGGGTTCCTGTGCCCGCCCACGGTAGACCGGCCCACCGACAACGGCGGGACGAACCTCGGAGCGCTCCGGCGGGGAGAAGACCTCTCCAACCGCGTGCGTCCGTCTGTTACGATCTCCGGCATGATCACGCGCTTGAGCAGTTGGCGGCCCGCCTGTTAGGCGGCCCCTGCTCCTGCACGAACCCACCGGCCGCCTCGATGAGGCGGCCGTCGTCATGTCGGGACAACAGCGGTCTCATCGCGGCAGCCTTCACAGATGAGGACCACCCATGACCGCGTCCCTGCCGCCCGCCGGCCCGTCCCGCGCCCCCGGCTCCGTCACCCCTCGTGGCCCACGATCCTCGCCACCCTGCTCGACCGCCGACACCTGACCGCCTCGGACACGGCCTGGGCGATGGAACAGGTGGTACGAGGTGCGGCCCGCGCGTCGGCCGGCTCCAGCTCGCCGGGCTAGTGATCGGCCGGGGCCGGGACGAGGCCGTCGGCGACCAGACCGGCGAGGACCACCTCGCCCAGGGTGTGCACCGCGGACTGCGGGCGGACCATCACGGTGAACTCCTTGATCCGCTCCTCGTGGTCGAGATGCAACAGGTCGATGCCGTGAATCTGCTTGCCGTTCACGGTGGCCCGGAAGAGCAGGACCACCGACGGGGCCTCGGTACCGTCGGCGCAGGTCTCGGCGGTGCCGTCGAAGTGCCCGATGTAGCGGAAGTCCTCGAAGGTACGCATGAGGACCCCGAAAAGCCCCAGCACCATCGGCCTGCCCTCGAAGGGACTGAACTTCACCGGGCTGTAGAGCCGGACGTCCTCGGTGAACAGGTCGTCCAGAGCGGTGAGATCGCGGCTGTCGACAGCGGCGCGGAAGCGGTCCGCGGTGGCCATGGCTTCTCCCAGATAGTCATGAATATGATTAGTCACTTTCTTTACTACCACAGACGTGAGTTCCGTGGACAGAGGCGGAAAGAAGGCAGCCCGACGGCTCCGCGCCCCGCCGTGCTCAAAGATCAAGATCTTGTCAGGAACAATGTGATGACCTGACACGATAGGGCGCATGTCTGAGCTCCGAACCGGTCCGCCGAGGGAGTGGACCGACGACGACAGCCCGGTCCCACCTGACTCCTGGGGGCGTTCTCGCTCCGCGAGAAGCGCTCTGCCATGGGGGTTCATGCTCGTCATCGCGTTGCTGGCGGTGGGCCGGTTCACGTTGGCACCGCACCTGACCGCGCCCGCGCTGCAGACGTGGGCCACGATCTTCGTGGCGATCTGCGTGCAGGCGCTGCCGTTCCTGGTCTTCGGGGTGGCGCTGTCGGCGGCGATCACGGCGTTCGTCCCGGCGTCGTTCTGGACCAGGGCGCTGCCGAGGAATCCGGCCATCGCGGTGCCGGTCGCGGGGGCGGCGGGAGCGGTGTTGCCGGGGTGCGAGTGCGCCTCGGTCCCGGTCGCCTCGGGATTGATGGCCCGGGGGGTGACCCCGGCCGCCGCACTGGCATTCCTGCTCGCCTCTCCCGCGATCAACCCGATCGTGCTGGTCGCGACCGCCGTCGCCTTTCCCGGGCAGCCGCTGATGGTGCTGGCCAGGTTCGGGGCGTCGCTGACCGTGGCGGTGCTGGTCGGCTGGCTCTGGCTGAGATTCGGCCGCAGCCAGTGGCTGCGCGTTCCCTCCCGCCCGCACGGCGAGGGCCCGGGATGGACGCGGTTCGGCGAGGCGATGCGACACGACCTGCTGCACGCGGGCGGGTTCCTCATCGTCGGCGGGCTGGCCGCGGCCACGCTGAACGTCGCCGTTCCCCGCGAGTGGCTGGCCGCGGTCGCCGAGGTGCCGTGGCTGGCCATTCTGGTCATGGCGCTGCTGGCGGTGTTGCTGTCGATCTGCTCGGAGGCCGACGCGTTCGTGGCGGCCTCGATGACCGCGTTCTCCCCCACCGCGAAGCTGGCCTTCCTGGTGGTCGGGCCGATGGTCGACCTGAAACTGATCGCGCTGCAGGCCGGCACGTTCGGTGGCGCTTTCACAGCCAGGTTCGTCCCGCTGACCTTCGCGCTCGCCGTCCTGGTCAGCACGCTTTTCGGATGGTTGCTGCTGTGATGTCCTCACGGTCTTCGAAAGACCGCCGGCCCAGGCTCGGCCTGGCGAAAGGAACTCGCGAATCCTTATGAACCGTGTCACCCAGAACCTCGTCCTGACCCTGCTGGGTTGCGCGGTGCTACAGATCTCGGCGTTCTCCACGACCTATCTCAACTACGTCAAACCCGGCTTCCGGCCGTTTCTCATCGGCGCCGGTACGGTACTGGTGGTCCTCGGCGTCATCGGGCTGCTCCAGGCCGCGGGGGCGAAGAAGGGCACGGAGGGCAGGACCGATGGGCGCCCTCTCGCACCGCACCACTCGGACGAGCACGACCGGCCCGGCGAAAACACGCACGGGCACCCGCACGGCGGGCCCCGGGTCGCGTGGCTGCTGTGCCTGCCGGTGTTCGCGATCTTCCTGATCGCCCCCCCCGCGCTGGGCTCGTTCGCCGCCTCCCGGGATGACACCCCGCCGCCCCGCGACCAGCCCCTGAGCGCCTTCCCCCCGCTGGCCGGCGACGGCCCGGTGGACATGCCGATCGGTGAGTTCATCGGCCGAGCCTGGGACGACGACAAGAAGTCCCTCACCGGGCGTGAGGTCAGACTGACCGGTTTCGTCGTCCCCGCGAAGAAAAAGGGACAGTGGTACGTCACCCGCATGCAGCTCGCCTGCTGCGCCGCGGACGCGTTCCCGCTGAAGGTCGCCGTCAGGGGATTGCAGGCACCGCCCGCCGACACGTGGATCGAGGTCACGGGCACCTGGATCCCCCAGACGTTCAAGAAGATGCCCGCCGGAGTCGTCCACCCCCAGCTCACCGGCAAGAGCCTCACAAGAATCGAGACCCCCGACGAGCCGTACGAGTAGGCCGGCCAGGTCTCCTCGGCCCCGGGCGATAACGCGGCGGGCAGGGGACACCTGTCCAAGGTGCCGATCGCGGCGGGGTTTTGGGCCCGACCCCGCTCACCCGGCCTTCCCGCCCCTGACAGCGAAGATCTTCGAGTCGGTTTCCCCTGATGTTTGCCCAGTGCAAGGCGGGTATGCCCCTGCCACGACGCACGAAAGGAACAGCAGATGGAACGAGACAGAGACGATAGCGGGCAAAGTCTGGGCGTCAATCACGCACACCAGCCAGGATCACCCGAAGGGTTGAGCGCCCAAGAGGTGGACAGCCGAAGCGACCTGGCCAGGTGGATCAGCGGCACACATGTTTTTCCGGCCGACCGCGAGACGTTGCTGAAGCGGGCGAGATCCCAGTCGGCGCCCGACGAGGTGCTCTCCGCCATCCGGTCGCTGCCCGATCGCACCTACCAGAACATGGAAGGCGTCGCCCAGGCGCTCGGCCTCGCCGAAGAGCAGCACGACTGAGCGCACCACGCTCACGGCCGTTCGGACAACTCGCAGCTTTCGCCCCTGGCCAAGTAGGTGCCCCGGCTCCCCTGACCGCTGCGTTCGACGTGGTCGCGGAAGTCGGCGAGCGGAGAGCTGAAGACGCCGTGATCGTCGTAGTGCACCGGCAGCACACGGCGCGGATTGATCAGATTCACCCGGTCCGCGCCCTGCCGGCCGTCCATCGTCACCATCAGGACGCTCCTCCGCCCGGAGCTCGTGGTCACGCCAGGTACTCAGCCCAACCGCCGCACCGAAGCCCTGCCGCCTCAGCTTCCGCGCGGCCTGCGGTGTCGTCTTCCCGTTCTCCCCGGGATGGGCCCGGGTCCGCGGCGGCGTGTCGCTTTGCCGTTCCCTGACCCGCCTGTCGTCGGCGACGCCCCCTTGGGAGATCCTGTCTCCATGAGCCGCCCCGTCATCTCCGAGATCCCAGTCGGTCCGGTGACCGTCCCCGCCGTCGTCACGGCGCTCGCCGACGGCGACACCGTCACCCCGGTGTGGCGCAACGAACTCGGCGGCCTGACCTTCCGCCTCGAAGGCGGGCATGAGGACGTCAGGTACGTCAAGTGGGTCGCCGCCGGCACTCCGGAGATCGATCTCCCCGGCGAGGCGGAACGCCTGACCTGGGCGCGGCGATGGGCGACCGTCCCGCGGGTCGTCGAACACGGTACGGACGCCGACGGCACGTGGCTGGTCACGGCGGCACTCCCTGGCCGCTCCGCGGTGGACCCCCGCTGGATCGCCGACCCGCCGACCGCGGCGGCCGCGATCGGCCGAGGGCTGCGCCTGCTCCACGACGCCCTGCCCGTGGAGCAGTGCCCGTTCGACTGGTCCGTCGATCGGCGGCTCGCCCGCGCCGACGAGCGCATCGCCGACGGCGAGGGACCGGCCGGCTGGTTCCCCGAGCACCGGCACCTGGGCCTCGCCGAAGCCCGGGCACGAATCGGCGATCCGCCTGCGATCGACCGCCTCGTCGTCTGCCACGGGGACGCGTGCGTCCCCAACACCCTGCTGCACGACGACGGCATGTTCGCCGCGCACGTCGACCTGGACTCACTCGGGATGGCCGACCGGTGGGCGGACCTCGCGGTCGCCGCGTGGAGCACGGAATGGAACTACGGCCCGGGGTACGACGGGGTCGTATACGACGCGTACGGGATCGTCCCAGACCCGGAACGCATCGCCTACTACCGCCTGCTGTGGGACATGGCGTGACCGGTCACACCTGATCGGCGTCCATGCTCGCGGTGGCACGCACCGGGAACGGGCGCGTGCCACCGCGACTTTCCGGATCCCACACGTACGCCTCGTCGATCGAGGCACGGGCGGGCAGGGCGATCACCGGTCCGAAGGCATCGGCTCTGTCGTGCGAGATCTGAGCAGGAACCCTGCCGCTGCCGCGGTGAAGAACATCAGCACGCCATAGGTCGCGGCCGGGACGGCCATCTGGGAGCTGTTCAGCAGGGAGAGCGCCACCGCGATCGACAGCGTGGCGTTGTGGATCCCGATCTCCATGCAGGAGGCGACGGCCTGGCCGCGCTCCACTCCGGCCAGGCGCGGCGCCCAGTAGCCGACGATCAGGCTGATCACACTGAACACCAGCGTGATCAGGCCCACCGACTGGATGTAGCCGCTGAGGTTGTCGAGCTCCTGAAGCAGGGCACCGGCGATCACCAGCGCCAGGATGACCGCTGAGGCGATCTTCACGGGCGTGTTCATCCGTTCGGCGAAGCTCCGTGCCCTGGCGCGGACCGCCATGCCGACGGCGACCGGAACCAGCACGATCGCCATCACCTGCAGGCTCTTGTCGAACTGCAGGCCGAGCGTGCCCGAGCCGACCTCGAAGTAGGACAGCGACAGGTTGGTCACCAGGGGCAGCGTCACGACCGCCAGTACCGAGTTGATCGCGGTCAGCGTCACGTTGAGCGCGACGTCACCGCCGAACAGATGGCTGTAGAGGTTGGCCGTCGTGCCGCCGGGCGAGGCGGCCAGCAACATCATGCCGACGGCGAGCGCCGACGGCAGGTCGAAGAGGACCACCAGGCCGAAGCAGATCGCGGGCAGCACCAGGATCTGGCAGCCGAGCGCCACGACGGTGGCCTTGGGGTAGACGACGACACGGCGGAAATCGGAGATCGTCAGGCTCAGCCCGAGGCCGAACATGATGATCGCCAACGCGATGGGCAGGAGGGTTCCGGCAAGAGCCATGGGGGATGCTCCTTATCAGCGATCTGTCGCTGGGGCGGCGTGGTGCCGTAGCTGAGGTACCACCCACACGATCATCGTCACGGTCATGGCGGTGAGCAACCCATCGACACAGATCGTCACCTGCCGTACACCGCCGCGGTCCCATACGGCAGGTCGGCGACCACGGCCCCGAGTTCGAGGCGAATGTGGTGATCGACACACGTGACCGGTGCTTTCATCGGCAGCGCAAGGAGTGGGCGCCCTCCCCCGGTTCGTTTTGGAATCGCGAAAGCTCGGCAAAGGCGTCGCTGAATCACGGCCCAGGGGGCAGCCCTCGTTGTGGGTGCCGCTTGAGCCCTGCCCGGGGCTCGGCCACACGGAGGTCACATGGCCGCGTGGCAGCAGGCGGGCACGTCGTGAGGGTTCGCCGAAGCGGCCGTCCAGTGCGGGAGGAGAGCGACCATGGAGATCGTGAAGCAGCCGCCGACCAGTAAGGCGCCGGCCGAGTGGTTCACCGGGGATGTCTGGTGGGACGTCATCTACGCGGGCCAGGAGCCGTCGCGGGCGCGCGCGAACATGGTCAGGTTCGCGCCCGGCGGCCGGACCGCCTGGCATTCCCACTCCCTGGGCCAGACCCTGTACATCGTCGAGGGCGTCGCGCTGATCCAGTCGCGCGGGGGCGTGCTGATCGAGGCCCATCCCGGCGACATCGTCCACACGCCGCCGCGCGAGGAGCACTGGCACGGCGCCGCCCCGGACCAGTTCATGATCCATCTGGCGTTGTGGGAGAGCCCCGGCCCGGACGGAGGTCCGGAGACCACCTGGCTGGAGCACGTGAGCGACACCGACTACCTCGGCCCGCGCGCCGGCACCCGCCACCGACCGACCACCGGCGGGACGGGCACCGCCCCCCGCTCAGCCCGCTGATCACCGCCCTGGTACTGCTCCCGGCCCCGTTCCGCTCCAGGCCGGTACGGAGGCTGTCGATCACCTGCGACGGTCCTCCCACTCCCCACCACGAAGGAGACAGGCCGATCCACCGCCGCCGCCACGACGGGGGCGGGTCTACCTGGCCAGAAGGTCGCGCAGCGCCTTGACGACATCGGCGGGGGCCTCTTCGGCCATGAAGTGGCCACAGGAGACGGTGGCGTGTTCCTGGTGGGGCGCCCACGCCTCCCACAGGGCGGCGGCGTCGAAGCCGAGGGCCGCGCCCCAGTCCTGCTGCAGGACGGCCACCGGCATGCGCAGCCGGTTCCCGGCCCGGCGGTCTGCCTGGTCGTGCTCGACGTCGACGGCGGCCGACGCCCGGTAGTCGGCGACGATGGAGGGGACGGCTTCGCGGGAGGCCTTCAGGTAGGCGGCGCGGATGTCGGCGGGAATCGCCTCCGGATTCCGGGTCCAGATGTCCAGGAAGTAGCCGAAGAAGGCGTCCGCGCTGGCGCTGATCATCTGTTCGGGCAGGCTGGGCGGCTGGGCCATCAGGTAGAGATGAAAGCCGACGGCGGCTGAGGTGCCGTGCATCACGTCCCACATGTCCAGCGTCGGCAGGACGTCGAGCGAGGCGAGATGAGTGATCGCATCGGGGTGGTCCAGCCCGGCGCGGATGGCGACCAGGGCACCCCGGTCGTGGCCCGCCAGGGCAAAACGCTCGTGGCCGAAGGCGCGCGCGAGGGCGACGACGTCGGCGGCCATGGTGCGCTTGGAATAGGTGTGCCCATCGGTGTCGGCCGGCTTGTCGCTGTCACCGTAGCCGCGCAGGTCGGGGCAGATGACGGTGTGATCGGAGGCCAGGTCGGCGGCGACGTGCCGCCACATCAGGTGGGTCTGGGGGAAGCCGTGCAACAGCACGACGGGGCTGCCGGAGCCGCCTGCGGCGACGTTGAGCGACACGCCTTCGGTGACGGTGACGCGCTGGTAGTCGAATCCGGTGATCCTGGGTTCCACGGCGAGGACCCTTTCCGCTAGGCCCGTCTGTTCTTGTCGGGCGGCTGCGTCCAGCCTGCCCGCCGGCGCTCAGCAGCCGGTCAGCGGCGGCTGAGCGGCGGCTGAGCGGCGCTGCCGACAAGGGCCCGGCCGAGACGGCCGGATAACATCGGGTGACATGACCAGCGAGGCGACGGCACGAGCGGTGACCTTCGGTGTGCTGGGCCCGCTGGAGGCTTCGGACGAGCACGGCCCGCTTCCGTTGAAAGGTCCCCGGCACCGGGCGGTACTGGCGCGGCTGCTGATCGCCAGGGGCGAGGTCGTCCCGGTCGACCGCCTGGTCGACGATCTGTGGGACCGGCCCCCGGGCGGGGCGGTCGGGGTGATCCAGACGTTCGTCTCCGCGCTGCGCCGCGCGCTGGAACCGGACCGTCCTCCCCGGCAGCCCGCCCGGCTGCTGGTGACGGCCTCCCCCGGCTACACGCTACGGGCGGAGCGGCGGTCGGTGGACGCCTGGCGGTTCGAGGCGGCGGCGGGTGAGGCCGGCTCGCTGCTGGCGGCAGGGCGGGCCGGGGAGGCGCTGGTCGGCCTGGAGGAGGCGCTGGCCCTGTGGCAGGGCCCGGCGTACGCGGAGTTCGCGGAGGAGGCGTGGGCACGCGGAGAGATCGCCCGCCTGGACGGCCTGCGGCTGCTGGCCGTGGAGCGGCGCGCGGAGGCGCTGCTGGAGCTGGGGCTGGCCGCCGAGGCGGTGCCTGACCTGGAGGCCCACGCCGCGGGCCATCCGCTGCGCGAGGACGCCTGGAAGCTGCTGGCGCTGTCGCTGTACCGGTCGGGCCGGCAGGGCGATGCCCTGGCCGTCCTGCGCCGGGCCCGGGAGGTGCTGGTCGGGGAACTGGGCGTGGATCCCGGCCCCGGGCTGCGAGGGCTGGAGGCCGACATCCTCGCCCAGGCCCCCCACCTCACCGCCCCGGCCAAGACCGGCGGCGGCGTCATGCCGTCACCGCGGGAGGCGGCGGTGTCGTACCCGGCGCCCGCTGATCCTGCCGGGCGGCCGTTCGTCGGGCGCGCGCGGGAGCTGGGTCGCCTGGAAGAGGCCGCCGCGACCGCCGTGCGGCGGGGCAGGCCCGTCCTGGCCCTGGTCTCCGGCGACGCCGGCGCGGGAAAGACCGCGCTCGCCGAGGCGCTCACGGGCACGCTGACGGCGCGGGGCTGGACCACGGCGTGGGGCCGCAGCCCCGAGCATGACGGGGTGCCCGGCACCTGGCCGTGGACACAGATCGTCGAGGGCCTGGCCGCCGCCGGGGCCGGGCCCGCCCCCGCCTTGGTCCCTGTGCCGGACGGCACGGCGACCACACCGTCCGCGGCCCGGTTTCGCATGCACCACGCGGTCGCCTCCTACCTGGCCGGGGCAGCGCGGCGAGCACCGGTGATGATGGTCTTCGACGACCTGCACCGGGCGGCGGCGGAGACTCTGGACCTGCTGACCACGCTGGTGACGGAATCCGCCGCCGGGCCGGCACTGCTCGTCGGGACCTACCGGGCCACCGAGATCTCCCCCGCCCTGACCGACGCGCTCGCCGGGTTCGCCCGCGTGGAACCGGCCCGGGTGTACGTGGGCGGCCTGTCCGAGACGGCCACGGGCGAGCTCGTCCGTACCGTCGTCCAGCGGGACCTGGACGCACGGACCGCGCAGGTGATCCACCGGCGCAGCGGCGGCAACCCGTTCTTCGTCCGCGAGCTCGCGCGGCTGGTCAACGCCGAGGGACCCGCGGCGCTCGACGCCGTTCCCGCGGGCGTGCGGGACGTCATCCGCCACCGCCTGGCGCGGCTGCCGCGACCGGCACAAACGGTGCTGCGGCAGGCGGCCGTGATCGGCCGGGACGTCGACGTGGACGTGCTGGTCGCCCTCGCGGCGGACGAGGACCTGGTGGTCGACGCCCTGGAGTCCGCGCTGCTCGCGGGCTTTCTGACCGAGCGGGAACCGGGCCGGCTGCGGTTCGCCCACGCCCTGGTGCGCGACACGCTCTACGACGACGTCTCCGGGCCACGTCGGGCGCGCTGGCACGCCGCCGTCGCCGAGACGATCGAACAGCTGAACCCGGGTGACATCACCTCGCTCGCCCACCACTTCGGCCACGCCGAGAGCCGGTCCACGGCCGCCCGAGCCGCCCGCTACGCTCGCGCGGCGGCGCTGCAGGCCGAGCGGGGATTCGCCCCGCACGAGGCGGCACGGCTGTGGCGGCAGGCCCTCGCCGCCCACGACCGGGCGGCGGAGGGCGACGTGCGCAGCCGGCTGGAGGCGGTCATGGGCATGGTGCGGGCACTGGCCGTGACCGGCTCCCTGGAAAGCGCCAGGCAGTACCGCGCGGAGGCGATCGCCACAGCCGAGGAACTCGGCGACCCGCAGCTGACCGCCGAGGTGATCAGCGCCTTCGACGTGCCCGCGATCTGGACCCGCAACGACGACGAGGACCTCGCCCGGCAGATCGTCCATGTGATCGAACGCACTCTGACCGCCCTGCCCGAGGGCCAGGCGGCACAGCGCAGCCGTCTGCTGAGCGTCCTCGCCCTGGAACTTCGCGGCGTCCCCACCGACCGCGGACGCCGGGCGGCGCGGGAGGCGGAGGCGATCGCCCGCCGGCTGGGAGACCCGGCCCTGCTCGCCCTCGCCCTCAACGGCCGCTTCATGCAGGCCTTCCAGCAGGCCGGCATGGCCCCGCGTCGTGCCCGGATCGGCGATGAACTGGTTGATCTGGCCACCCGGCACCACCTGGTGACCTTCGAGGTGCTCGGACACCTCATCCTCATCCAGGCCCACTCCGCGCTCGCCGACTTCGTCACGGCCGACGCGCACGCCGCGGCCGCGGACCGTCTCGCCGAACAGCACGACATTCCCCTCGCGGGCGTGTTCACCCAGTGGTACGCCGCTCTGCGGCTGGCCGTCACCGGCCCCCTGGCCGAGGCGGAGGCCGCCTACCGCGCCGCGAGCACCGCACTCGCCGGCAGCGGCATGCCGGGGATGGAACAGGGCGTTCTCCCTCTGGCCCTGCTGTGCCTGCGCATCCAGCGGGGCGAGCGGCCGGAGGCGGACGAGGAGGCGGGCTGGGGCCCGTACGCGCCTTGGGCCCGCCCCCTGATCCTGCTCGACGCGGGCCGCCGCGACGAAGCCGAAGTGGCCGCCAGGGCCCTCCCCGACTCACCCCGCGACCTGCTCTACGAAGTCCGCACCTGCCTCGCCGCCCGGGCGGCCATCGGTGTCGGCGACCGATCGGCGATGGAGCGTGCCTACGCCCGGCTACGCCCCGCCTCGGGGGAACTGGCCGGAGCGGGCAGCGGCCTGCTCACCCTCGGCCCGGTGGCGCTTCACCTCGGCGATCTCGCCGTCGTTCTCGGGCGCCGCGACGAGGCCGCGGACCATTACCGGCAGGCGCTGGCGATCGCGGACAAGGCCGCCGCGACGCTCTGGACGACCGCCGCCCGCGACGCACTCGACCGCCTTGACAGCGAACGACCGGACACCTCTCCGGCGACCGGTCTCCGGAGAGAGCGGCGTCTGTGACAGCGGCCGGGTTCGGCCCGGCGCATATGCGCGATCCTCGCTGTTGACAGGCGGCCGCCAGGTGCGTCCAAGGGCAGCGGGCCGGTCGGCGATCGGGCGAGCACCCTTCACGCGGAGGATCCGCCATGAGTTCGCACTCGGCGCCCTGTACCCGACGTAGCGCGATCGCACGTCGTCTCCCGCTCTTCGAGTTCCGGGCACCGCTGTGAGTGCTCGGCCGGTTCCGGTGGGGAACCGGCCCGCGAGGCCGTCACGAACGCGCCCGGAGCGCCGTCCCCGTGCGCGCCGATGTCCCTCAGGCCAGCAGCCGTTTCGCCTCTCCCCGGTTCTGGGCCAGTTCGCGCACCGCGCTGCCCACTCCTGCCAGCACCGCCGTACGCTCGGCGGGGTTGTGCCGGAGCGCGCGCACGGCCGCGCGGGCCAGGCCGTTCACGGCCAGGGTCTCCCGCGGATCCCGTATCCGGGAGTACACCTCCAACAGGCCGCGCACTCCTCTCGGCCCCCCGATCAGCGCCCGCAGCAGTTCGAACTGCACGTGCGCCAGACCGTCACCCCGCCCGAGCAGGTTCGTCCAGTGGTAGGTGTGCACGCACTGCTCGTCCCGCTTCCGCTCCCAGGCCCGCGTCGCCCGGTCGAGCGCGACCTGGTCGTCCAGGACAGCGGCGGTCTCGCCCAGGAGCCGCCCGAATCGTACGGCGTCACGGATGCCCTGCGCCGTGACCGGGTCCTTGAAGTGCCCCGCGTCTCCGACCAGGACCCAGCCCGGCCCTGACGAGCGGCGGAAGTAGGACGGGTGCTCCGCGGAGCTGACGATCTTCGTAGTCCGGGTGCAGCCCTCCAGGCGCGCGGCCAGCCCCGGCACCAACCCGACGGTCCGGTCGAACTCCGCCTCCAGGTTGCCCCGGAAGTCGGCGACCCGCTCCACCGGCGGCATCAGCAGCACCATCGCCAGTCCCCCGTCGCACGGGAAGGCGTTGCCCAGCTCGTAGCCGGTCAGCCACATCGCGGCGGTGGAGCGCCACTCGTCGCGAGGGTCCTCGTAGTAGGCGTAGTAGCAGGCCCTGCCGTTGGCGTGGGTGATGCGCGGGTGTTCGGCGCCGACCAGGCGCGCGACGGTCGAGCGGCGGCCGTCCGCGCCGACGACCAGGTGGGCGCGGATCTCGTACTCCTGGCCCTTGGGGTCACGGACCCGTACACCGACGGCCCGGTCCCTCTCCCAGAGCAGGTCGATGACGCGGTGCCCCTCCCGGATCTCCGCTCCGCTCTCGCGGGCCGTCTCGACGAGGGCCGTGTCCAGGGCGGCGCGCCGGACGCACATCCCGTAGTCGATCCCGTCGACGGGGGTGTAGCCGCCCCCCGCGTCGAGGCCCGGGCCGCCGACGTGCGCACGGGAGAGCCGGGGGGCGCCGGCCTTCTCGACGCGTTCCAGGGCACCGACTCGGGCCAACTCGGCGACGCCGCCGGCGAAGAGCAGGTGAGTGGAGACGGTCGTGCTGGGGAAGCGCGCCGGATCCACCGCGATCACCCGGCGCCCCTGCCTGGCCAGTGCCGTCGCGGCCGCGGATCCCGCGCAGCGCGCTCCGGCGATGACGACATCGGCGTGTTCGCTCATCGGACCTCCCGCAGACAGTCCGTCATAACCGACGAAGATGTCGGTTATGGGAACAGTAAGTCAGCACTGACCGACGAGTCAACGCCCCGCCGGAGGTAGTCTGCGGGACGTGGAGACCGAGGAACCGAAAAAGCGCATGCGGGGATCAGTTCGGCGCGCGCACATCACCGAGGCGGCCCTGACCGTCTTCGCGGCCCGGGGCTACCACGCCACCGCGATGGAGGAGATCGCGACGGCGGCAGGGGTGACCCGCTCGGTCCTGTACGACCACTTCCCGTCCAAGCGGGTGTTGCTGATCACGGTTCTGCAGGAGCAGAACGCGCTGCTGGTGGAGCACATCGGTGCCCGCATCACCGGATCGGGATCCCCCGGCCAGCGACTGCGCGCCACTCTGGACGCGTACTTCAGCTTCGCCGAGCACCGCCCCATGGCCCGCCGCCTGCTGTTCGACCACACCGACGAGAACGACCCCGAGATCAAGGCGGTCCGCTGGGGCATCAGGGAGACCCGGACGCGGGCGGTCGCCGTGATGCTCGCGCGTGACCTGAGCCGTCTCGGATTCGACGCGGAGACCGAGATCGCCCAGGCGGTGGTCGAGTTGCTGCTCTCCAGCACGGACGGCCTGGCCCAGTGGTGGGCGCGGCATCCGTCGGTGCCACGCGAGGAACTGGTCAACGCGGCCATGCGCGTCCTGTGGAACGGGCTGTCCCAGGTGACCGAGCCCGATCCTCGCTAGCGCCCCTGTTTCGCTTTGCGCACATTTCAGTCTTGACAGACGTTAGCCGTGCGTTCATTGTTCCGCCTAGCTGAACCAACAGAGGTGTCGGTTAGCTTGGAGGATCGATGGAAGAGCAAGAAAGCCGAGACGGCAGTCGAGGCACACTCGGCCGGCGTCGGTTCGTCACGGGCGCGATGGCCGCCGCGGCCGCCGCGACGGTCGGGCCACTGGTGGGTGCGCCGGGAGCCAGGGCGGCCGCCCCCTCCTTGCTGACCGCGTCGGTCACGGGCAAGCGGGTAGCGATCTTCGGCGCCGGGATGGGCGGACTGAGCGCCGCCCAGGAGTTGGCCGAGCGTGGTTTCCAGGTCACCGTCTATGAGCGCAAGTCCCTCGGCGGCAAATCCCGGAGCATTCCGGTGCCGGGGACCGCCGCGGGCGGGCGCCGGAATCTGCCCGGTGAGCACGGCTTCCGCTTCTTCCCCGGCTTCTACCAGAATCTCCCCGACACGATGAGCCGCATCCCGTTCGGCAACGGCAACACCAGGGACAGCCTCGTCAACGCACAACTGGAGGTGATCGCCTACAAGGGCCAGCAGCTCCGCATCCCGGTGCCCGGCAGCCTCGGCGGAGTGCTCACCCCGGATTCGCTCAGGGACTACCTGATGACCGCCCTCAGCGCCGTCAGAACGGTCCCGCTGCTGCAGATCGAGTTCTTCGTCTCCAAGATCATCGCGTTCGCCACCAGCGGCCCCCGACGGCGCCTGGGCCAGTGGGAGAACATGGCGTTCTCCGACTTCATCAAGTCGAGCGCGATGTCGGAGGACTACCGGGAACTGCTGGTGAAGATGTTCACCGCCTCCCTGGTGGCCGCCCAGCCGGACAAGGCCAACACCCGCACCATGGGTCTGATGTTCGAGGCGCTCGCCTTCAGCGCGATCGGCCTCGGCCCGTACGGCCCGCCCGACCGGGTGCTCAACGGCCCGTCGAACGAGGTGTGGATCGACCCCTGGATCAGCCATCTCACCGGGCTCGGCGTCGAGTTCAAGGTCGGCTGGACCGCCACCGGGTTCACCCACAGCGGTGGCCGCATCACCGGCGCGCAGGTGACCGACCCCACCGGGGCCGCCGGGACCGTCACCGCCGACCACTATGTGGCGGCCCTGCCCGTCGAGAGGCTGCAGCCCCTGCTGACGACCTCGATGAAGACCGCCGACTCCTCACTGGCCCGGCTCTCGAACCTCGAGACGGACTGGATGAACGGCGTGATGATCTATCTGAGGGAGCCCCGCCCGATCGCACTGGGGCACCTCATCTACGCGGGCAGCCCGTGGGCGCTCACCTCGATCAGCCAGGCCCAGTTCTGGAAGAACGACTTCGCCGGGACGTACGGAGACGGCACGGTCACCGACTGCCTCTCCCTCGACCTGTCGGACTGGAACACCCCGGGCATCCTGTTCGGGAAGACCGCCAAGCAGTGCACCCGGCCGCAGATCGTGCAGGAGGTCCTCGCGCAGGTGCGCGCCGCCCTGCCAGGCGGCGCGGCGCTGCTGCCCGACTCGCTCGTGCACTCCTGGTTCGTCGACCCGGCGATCACCGGCGAGGCCACGTCCACCGTGGCCAACGACGAGCCGTTGCTCATCAACACCCCCAGTTCCTGGAGTAACCGCCCCAAGGCCACGACCAATATCCCCAACTTCTACCTCGCCGCGGACTTCGTCCGTAACAGCATCAACCTCGCCACCATGGAGGGGGCCAACGAGGCGGGACGAATGGCGGCGAACGCCATTCTGGACGCCGCCGGATCGTCGGCGGCCAAGGCGACGCTGTACGAGCTCTACCTGCCCCCCGAGTTCAACGCGCTCTACGCCCTCGACGACACCCGCTACGCGCTGGGCCTGCCCAACAAGTTCGACCTGTTCTCCCCGTACTGGCCAGGGCACTGATCAGCGGCCCTCGGAGCCCGGCCGCCCGGTCCGGCTCCAGGAGCCGGCTCCCTCCTGACGCCCACGGTGCGCACCGCGCGGGACAGGACGAATTCACGCTCGCCGAGGCGGCGCCCACCTGTCGACCGCGCGGGTCGCCGGCCCCAGCGCCCACCGCGCCTGCGCCTGCGCCTCGGCGGGCTACCGACCCATCGCCGACCGACGGAACGGCTCCCTGCCGGAAGGCGTTTCCGCCGGTCGCGACGGTGGCGTTGGAGCCGATGTCGATCTCCGTCGCGCATCGGAGGGAGCCCGGTAAGTGCGTCTTGACAGAACAATCATCCAATAGCAGATTGGGCGGCCAGTCCCGATCTCCCCCTTTCCCCGCAGGTCCGGTAACGGTTCGCCCGCCATCTCCTCGGCGGGCCGGCGCGAAGACCGGACCGCCCTGTTCGTCACTGACGGAGGAATCTTGTCTTCCACCCGGAACACCGACTCCCGCTTCCCGCATACGCCCGTGACGCTGCCCGGCGGCGGCCTCAACTGGCTGGATCAGGTCGCCCGCCACGCCCGGCACATCCCCGACCGGGTCGCATTGCGCTTCGAGGGAGTCTCCACCACCTGGGCGGAACTCCACCGGCGGGTGCTGGCGCTGGCGACGGGTCTGGCCACCGAGGGCGTGGGACGGGGCGATCGGGTGGCGATCCTGATGACCAACCGGCCGGAGTACGTGGAGGCGGTGCTCGCGATCAACCTGCTGGGCGCGCTCGCTGTCCCGCTGAACTTCCGGCTCACCGCCGACGAGATCACCTTCATCCTGAAGGACAGCGGCTCCGTCGCGCTGATCGCCGACCAGGCTCTCGCCCCGGCCGTGGCGGCGGTGCGCGGCACGCTCTCGTCCCCGGCGACGTGTGTGGTCGTCGGCGCGGACCCGGCCCAGGCCGGGCCGGAAACCCTGAACTACGCCGATCTGGCCGGCGCGTCCACCGCGGAACCGCCCGCCGCCGACATCGACGAGCGCTGGCCCGCGCTGATCATGTACACCTCCGGGACAACAGGGCACCCGAAGGGCGCCGTGCTGTCGCACCTGAACCTGGCCGGGCAGTCCGGCACGCTGATCCGGTACTGGCGGCTGCATCTCGACGACGACGTGAACCTGTGCGCCTCGCCGATGTTCCACATCGCCGCGCTCGGCACGATCGCGCCGTCCATCGCGACCGGCGGCACCACCGTCATCGTGCCGAGCAAGCAGTTCGATCCCGACGACCTGCTGCGGACCGTGGAGAGCGAACGGGTCACCCACCTGTTCCTGGTCCCGGCGCAGTGGCAGCAGGTCATCGCCCATCCGGGGGCGCCCGCCCTCGCCACCCGCCTGCGCGCCATGTCCTGGGGGGCCGCGCCGGCGAGCGTCACCCTGCTGCAGGCCATGGCCGACACCTTCCCCGGAGTCCCCAACGTCGCGGTCTTCGGTCAGACCGAGATGTCACCGGTCACCTGCGCCCTCGAGGGCGAGGACGCGCTGCGGAAGATCGGCTCGGTCGGCCGTCCCGTCCCGGCGGTGAGCGTCCGCGTGGTGGACGAGGAGATGCGCGACGTCGCGCCCGGCGAGGTCGGCGAGATCGTGTACCGCGGTCCCACCCTGATGTCGGGGTACTGGAACAATCCCGAGGCCACCGCCGAGGCGTTCGCCGGAGGCTGGTTCCACTCCGGAGACCTGGTCCGCGCCGACGAGGAGGGCTTCGTCTACGTCGTCGACCGCAAGAAAGACATGATCATCTCGGGTGGTGAGAACATCTACTGCGCCGAGGTCGAGAACGTGCTGGCCGGGCATCCGGCGGTGGCCGACGTCGCGATCGTCGGCGCGCCGCACCCGCGCTGGGGGGAGACCCCGGTCGCCGTGGTGGTCCCGGCCGACCCGCTCGCCCCGCCCACCCTGGACGAGCTGACCGAGTGGTGCCAGAGCCGGCTGGCGTCCTACAAGAAGCCGACACGCCTGCAGGTCATGGAGGCACTGCCCCGCAACGCCTCGGGAAAGGTGCTCAAGCCGGTGCTCCGCCAGGCCGTCGGAACCACCCCGCCGGATTAGGGCCCGTACGGGGTTGAGATCAGCGGGATTCGCCTGCGCGGTGGTTTGCGGTCCTGGTAGGCCATCGCTATGGCGCGTGGGGATCTCACTGACGAGGAATGGTCCTTGATCGATCCTCATCTGCCCTTGGGTGAGCGCGGTCCGATCCCGGACCTGCGGCAGCGGTTCAATGCGGTGATGTGACGGTTTCGTACCGGCAGTCCGGGACGGGGACGGACGCCGGCGGTTACGACGGCGGCGCCGAATACGGCCGACGGTGGCCGGGCTGGGCCGCTCTCGGGGCGGGCTGACCAGCAAGGTCCACCTGTCGGCCGACCGGCGATGCCGTCCGCTGTCCTTCGTCCTGACCCCGGGCCAAGCCGGCGACAGCCCACGGCTCCGCGCCGTCCTGGCCCGGATCAAGGTCCGGCTGCCCGTCGGTCGCCCACGCACCCGCCCGGCCGCGGTGGCCGCCGACAAGGCCTACTCCTCCCGCGGCAACCGCCTCTATCTGCGCAGGCGCCACATCAAGGCCGTCATCCCCGAAAAGACCGACCAGGCGGCCAACCACAAGAACCGCGGCTCCCGTGGCGGCCGCCCGCTCAGCCATGATGCAGAGCTCTACAAGCAGCGCAACACGGCCGAACGGTGCATCAACCGGATCAAAGAGTGGCGCGCTCTGGCCTTCCGCTCCGACAAGACCCCCGAAAGCCACCTCGCGGGCCTTCATCTACGCGGCGTGCCCACTCCACAAAGTTGTGCCGTCGGTCCACCGAGCATGACCGGGCAACCCGATACCGATGTCCATCGCAGATGCGATTCCTTCCAGAAAGAGCTCGTGGGCAAAGGGCGTGACCGGAGCACCCGTCACCCGGGCCGGTCAAGTGTGGCCGGGGCGGTGTGTGAGCCGGTCGGATCGTGTTCCAGCAGCCGCTGCAGTTCGGCGACGGGCTGGACTCCCGAGACCGGCGGGCGGCCGTCGATCACCAGGCTCGGAACGCCGGTGACGCCGTGCTCGGCCGCGCGGCGCCGGTCGGCGCGCACCTGTCCGGCGTACTCGTCACCGGCCAGGACGGCGCGCACCTCATCGCCGTCCAGCCCGGCCTCACCGCCTAGGCGCTGCAGGACCTGCGCATCGGCCACGTTGAGACCCTCGGTGTGGTACGCGTGCAGCAGCAGCTCCATCATCTGGTCGGCCCGGCCGCGGTCGGCGGCCAGCTTGCTCAGCCGGTGCGCGTCGAAGGTGTTCACCGGACGGGCCAGGTGCAGGTTCAGCTCTAGGCCTTCCGCTGCACCCAGCGACCGGATCCGTGCAACGCGGGCGGGCGCCTGCTCGCCCCACCAGCCGGCCATGGCCTCGGCGGCGGTCGGGCCGGGAATCCGGCCTTCCTCCGGCGCGAGCTCGTAGCTGCGCCAGATCATCTCAACGCGGTCGCGGCCGGTATGCGCGGCCAATGCGGTGGTCAGGCGTCTTTTACCGATGTAGCACCAGGGACACAGCACATCGGCGTATATCTCAAGCTTCATGAAACGTCCTGCACAGTGATCGTGGTTGATCGAAGGTGGTTGGTCTCAGCCGGCGGCATGGGCGGCGCCGCCAGCGGTTCGGGCGATCAGGCATCCCGGCGCTGGGGCCCGGGACCGACTTCCCGAACGACGGTGTAGGTAGGCACTCCGGTCATGCGTGGTTCGGCCTTGCCGGAAAGGCTCTCCAGCGCCTTGCCGATGGCGGCCGTCCGGCCATCGGTGTCGGAAGTCTCCACGAAGTGGCGGTAGTCCGCCTCGCTCGCCCAGTGCACGATGTTGTACACGCGGGTGCCGTCGGTGCTCACGTGGAAACGGGCCGAGCGGTACCCGGGGTAGAAACGCACCCACCGCTCCTGGATCTCCGCGAAGGCCTCCACAAGCTCACGCTGCGTGTCAAAGCCATCGACGGTGTAGTCAATGATCGAATAGAAACCGGAATCCGTGCTCAAGGAACACACTCCTCAAGGTCTGCTGTGGGCGGGCCCCGGCCGCCCATCGTGCAATCTCAACCACGGTTGAGGTCAAGCACACCCCTGGCACGGAGGCGTAACCGCCCCTGCCCTACTTCCGGGACGCGGCAATTCCGGCATCGGCATCGCCGAGACACTGCGCACCCGGGTCCGCCAGGCACAGATCGACGAGGGCTGCCGCCCCGGCCGCGCCACCGATGAATCCGGCGGGACTTCACCGCAACCCGGCCGAATGCCGCCTGGGTGGCCACGTCCCACAGCCGAATGGTGGCGTCCTGGCCCGCGCCGGCGACCAGGTCACCCTCCGGAGCGAAGGCGAGGCTCCGCACGATGCCGGCATGGCCGACGAGCGGCTGGCCGACCTGACGGCGGGTCTCCATGTCCCACAGCCGGATCGTCCGATCAGCGCCTGCGGTGGCCAGCAACGTGCCTTCCGCGCTGAAGGCCAAGTCCGCCACATTGGCGCGGTGAGCATGCAGCACGGCGATCCGCTGACGGCTTGCGGTGTCCCACAACCGGACCGTCCCGTCGGCCATGCCGACCGCCAGGAGACGCCCATCCGGGCTGAACGCCACGGACACACCTGCTGCGTCCACGAGCGCGGCGCCGATCTGGCGGTGGCGGCGAACGTCCCAGAACCGCAGGGTGCCATCGATACCGGAGCTGGCAAGCAGGCCGCCGTCGGAGCTGAAGTCCAGGGCGAGCACCAAAGCCGTGGAGAATTCGGGGCTCTCAGTGTGGCCGAGCAGCGGCAGGCCATTTCGCCGTTGGGTGGGCACGTCCCACAGCTGGATGGTTCCGTCGGTCTCGCCGATTGCCAGGGTCTTTCCGTCGGGGCCGAACACTACGGGGCCGCTGTAGCCCAACTCCGCTTTGGCGATGAGGTCGCCGAACCGCCGCCGCGCGGTCACATCCCAGAGGCGGCCGCCGGTGACGCTGGAGGTCGCGACGGTGCGTCCGTCGGAGGCCAGGTCCATCGCGTGGATCGTCTCACCGCCCTTCTGAGTGAGTGGCCGACCGACCTGGCGCCCAGTGGCAAGATCCCAGATGCGCACGGTGCCCTCTTCACCCGCACTGGCCAGGGTGCGGCCGTCGGCGGAGACGGCGAGGTCGAGGGCGGGGCCGATGTGGCCGATGAACGGCACGCTCACCTGGCGGCGGGCGCGGGTGTCGTACAGGACGATCACATTGCCTTCGCCCACGGTGACCAGCGTCGTGCCGTCGGGGGTAAGCGCCAGCGACAGCCCGGCTCTGGTGATGGGCTCGCCGATTTGCTTGCTGGTGGCGAGGTCCCAGAACCGTATGGTTTCGTCGCTGTCCACACTGATCAAAGTGGTGCCGTCGGGGGTGAAGGCGATCCGCCACGCCGCGACGTTGCCGCTACTGGAGACCATAAGCGGGCTGAGGTTGAAACCGTCTGCGACGTCCCACAGGCGAATCGCGCCGTCGGCGCCCGCTGAAATCTTCTGTCATGACCTCGCTCGCCACGACGAGCAGGCTGCCGTCGCGGGTGAAGGCGAGGTCATTGACGAGTTCCTCCGGGCTGGTCATCGGTCTGCCGACCGCACGGCCTGTGGCCATGTCCCACAGCCGGACCGTGCCGTCGTCGCCACCTCCTGCCACGATTCCCCCCTTGGGACTGATGGCGACTGCGTTGACGCGCCCGGTGTGCCCGCTGAAGACGGCCCGAGCAGGGGCCGGCGTGGTCGTGATCAGGGCACGCCGGGCCTCGGGGGTGGGGGCGACGCTCCAGGCGGTGGCGGCCAGCAGGGGTACCTCCGTCAACTCTGCGCCAAACGTGGAGGCGTACTCCCAGCGCGGCGACGCCTCCGTCAGCCCGGCGAGCCGGGTGCCCCGGTAGAGGAACGCCGGATCACGGCCGTGCCGCAGCCATTCGCGCGCGTCGTCGTCGAGTTGCCGCCGAACCAGGAGAGTCGCGCGGTCGGTCTGGATCCAGGTACGCAGCTGTGGCCAGGCATGGGTCAGGGCTTCGTGGGTGATCTCGGCTCTGTCCTCGTCGACAGAAACCAGGCGGGCACGGACGAAGCGGTCCAGGACCTTGCGCGCGATGCCGTGATCCGGCGAGGCCGGCGGGGGGGGAACAGGTCGGCCAGGAGGATGCTGCGGCTCCGGCCATCCGCAGCGGCAGGTCGTGGTAGGCGGCGTCCCACGCCTGCCGGTCCCCCAGGTCTGCGGGTAGTGGCCGGCCGGATTCCAGAAATCGTCCAGGCATGGCGCACGTCCCCGACCTACAGATGGAGCTGCAACAACAGCGTCAAGCTCAACCTCTCCGCGGTGCTTGACGCGGCGCTCCAAGTCGTCGGTGCGACTGCCACGGTCATCTCGATCGTCGCTTGAGCAAACCTGATCAGCGAGAGCCACCTGAGCGGGCGGCCCTGAGGAGGGTGTCGAACCTACGCACACTCACCAGGGCCACCTGGGCGCAGGCTCGGCCAATGCAGAGCCCGACGCAAGCGGGTGCCCCGGCCTTCCGGCCGGGGCACCCGCTCTGTTCGGCGCCTTACAAGTTTGTGCTGGCATGGACGGTTCGGATATCCGGGCGATGGAGTGCCGTGGCCGCCCTTCCATCGACGTCTGATGCGCCGCCTCCCCGGCTTGGGCCCCGACCACCGGCCCATAAGGGAGATACGCATTAATCGCGTGGTGGGCCTTCTCCGCATCGGTCAGCTCGAACTCGGCGAGCGTCATCGATTCTCGGCCGCGAAGAAGGCGGCCGCTTTTTCAAGGACGCCAGTTTCTCGCGCAGCTCGGCGTTCTACCGCTCCAGTTCGCGGACCCGCGCCCGCTCCGGCCCGGTGGCCCAACGGCGCCGCCGCTGCCGTGGGCTTGCTCACCCACCTGCTCGACCACCACCGCGACAAGCAATAACCGGCGTCAGCTTCTCGGCCGTAAACGACCGAGCGTGCAGCTCCTCGCCGTCGATGGGTTCGACGGTTCAGGCCGCGTCGTCGGCAGCGTGACTCACTGCCCAGCCCGCCACCCCGCGCGAGGCGATGTTACGGGCCGCGTTGACGTCGGCGTGCTCAGCGAAGCCGCACGACGTGCAGGAGAAGGTCGCCTGGCCGGGCCGGTTCCTCTTGTCCACATGCCCGCAGGCCGAGCAGGCCTGCGAGGTGTAGGCCGGATCGACGTGGACAACGGCGACGCCCTGGCGGGCGGCCTTGTAGGCGATGAAGCCCCCCAGCTGGTGGAAGCTCCATGAGTGCAGCGTGACCCGCTGGGGCTTGCGGAGCCGTACCCGGTCACGGATGCCCTGGAGGTCTTCCAGGGCGATGCCTTGCCCGGTGCGTGCAGCCTCGGTCACGATCTGCTTGGCGATGATGTGGTTGGTGTTCGCGGCGAACCGGGCCTCGGCCCGGCGACGCCGCTTCAACAGCCGTTTGGCGGACTTGGTCTGCTTGGCCTGCAGGCGGCGGCGCAGCTCGCGGTGGCGGTGGCGGACCGCGTTCAGGGTTTTGCCGCTGTGGCGAACCCCGCCACTTGTGGTCGCGATGTTGACGATTCCCAGATCCACCCCGGTGAACCCGTTCGGGGTGCGCACCGGCACGTCCGGCAGGTCGCAGGTGGCGATGAGGAACCACCTACCGTCGCGATACAACAGGTCCGATTCGCCCTTGCGGTAGGCGGCCAACATCGTGAGCTGATCGGCAGAGGCGGTGAACGCCACGTTCTTCATCCGCCCGCGCGTGGTCCAGATCGACACCGTCCGCGCCTCCATCTGCCAGGACAGGCAGCGGTCGTCGAACGGCTGGGCCGCACCGGGGCGAAAGACGATCGGCGTGGCCAAGACCCGCTCACGCCGGACGGAGCCAGGTTTGCCCAGGTTGCCGTGGCGGATATTGGCGTGCAGCGTGACGTAGGCGTCGGCGACCTTCTTGACGACATGCTGCGCGGCTTGGGCCGCCAGCCCGTAGTCGTCCTTGATCTGCCCGTAAGCATGCCGGCGCAGGTCGTAGTTGCGAAACACCCGCCGGTGGTGGGCGAGCGCTGAGACCCAGGTGGCCGCGGCGTTGACCGCGCGCAGGGTCGCCTCCAGCGCCGCCGCCTGCTCGGGCGTCGGCAGGAGTCTCACCTGCACCACCAGCTTCACAACGCCCAAACTATCCTTTGGCCCATGTCACCGTGATAGGAATCCGACCTGCGCCGGGGCCGGGGCCGAACCGTTGTCCGCACGCTGCACGCGCATTCGGTCTTCACACCCGGGCATCGGTGCGGGGTCTTCACCGGCGAACCGCTGCGCCGCCGCGCCGCTGCGCCGCCGCGCCGCTGCGAAGAAATCATGATCGAGGTGTGCGGCTTGTTGAGTTCAACGGCGAGTACGACCATGTCCGCCTGCTCGTCGGCTGCCCGCCCAAGGTCGTCCTTGCGGCCCTGGTCGATTCCCTCAAGGGTGTCTCGGCCCGCCTGCTGCGCAAGGAGTATCCCGCTGTCCACAGGTATCTGCGGGGCGGCCGCTTGCGGTCTCCGTCCTACGTCGCCGCCTCCCGCGGCGGCGCCCTTTTGAGCCTTATCAAAAAGTACATCGAAAACCAGGAGCGCCCGGACCAACGACCGGACGTTCACAACCCCAGGACCGGGAAGCGATTCCTCCCGGGCGTGAACACCCGGGGTTCCTCGCTAGATAACGCTGAACCGATTCGGCCTCCCTGGGATGGTGCGGGCCGGAACCGGCCCAAAAGCCGCAGCCCGGCCCGCGATCGAGCGGCTCATCATCCTCGTCGTCGGGCAGGTCGACATCAGGGGTGTGTTTGCCGGCGGTACTGCGTACCGTGAGGGGGTTCCCTCGCGCCAGGCTCCGCTCCCCCACGCCCGGAGGTCGCACGATGGCCACTCCCTCGTCCCCGCTTTCACCTCGTCCTGCCCGACCGACCGGAGCCGGCGCCTCGGCTCACGCGCAGTACCGTGCGGCCTGGGCTGAGGGACGCACTCGGCGCCTGATCCAACAGGCTGCGCTCGCCGTGGCGGTCTTCGCCGTGGTGACGTGGCTGTGGGGCTGGTGGGCGGGCCTGATCGCCACGGCGCTCGTCGCTGGGATCGACGCGCTCACCCGGTGGCGAAAGCACGAGGCGGTGAGAACCTGGCGCAAAGGTGCCGCGGGTGAGCGACGGACGGCTCGCATGCTGCGTCCTTTGAGCAGGCACGGCTACACGGTGTTGCACGATCGGACCTTGCCCTACGGGAAGGCGAATGTGGATCACCTGGTGATCGGGCCTGGGGGCCTGTTCGTCGTAGACACGAAGAACTGGGACAAGCGCAAGCGCATCACCCGGCGGGGCCGCCGCGGGTACGTGCGCGTCGGGCGGACCTCGGGCGACAAGGTGGTGGGCTCAGTGATCTACGAGGCGGGCAGAATCTCGGAGACGCTGAGCAGAGCGCTCAAACGACCGGTGAAGGTCGCACCGGTGGTGGCGATCCACGGGCCCGCGGTACCGCTGCTGCGCGTCATGCGGGTCTCAGGGGTGCCACTCCTGCGGGCCTCCCAGGTGCCGGGCTGGATCTCTCGGCAAAACGCGGTGCTCAGCGTGGCCGAGGTCACCGAACTGAGCGCGGCGGCCGAGAAGCTGTTCCCGCCCTACGTCGAGTAACGCCACTGGCCGACCGCTACCCCGAAGGCAGAGCGCCCAATGCCCCGACCGACACCGCACAACCCCTGGGATCGCTTCTTCGACCCCGCCGAAAAGCCGCGCGGGCCGCGACGTGCCCTACGGGGCGGGTAGCTTCGTGGAGATGCAACGGAAACCGAATCTCCGAGCCCTGTGCCGGCGCCTGCCGGCAGGCGGGAACCTGCCCGGGCATCGGCTGCGGTTCGGCTCCGGCACCGAGGGGATCGAGCGGCTCGAGGCGTCGCTGGTCGGTGAGGCGTTCTCACCACACCGCCACGACACGTACGCGATCGGGATGACACTGCGGGGTGTGCAGACCTTCCGCTACCGCGGTGAGCTGCGGCACTGCCTGCCCGGAGAGTGGCACATCCTGCACCCCGACGAAACCCATGACGGCGCGGCGGGTACCGACGAGGGATTCGGCTACCGGATCATCTACATCGACCCTTTCCTCGTCCAGGAGGCGCTGGGCGGAAGACCGCTCCCCTTCGTCGCCGATCCTGTCGTCGGGCATCGCGACGTGCATCCGTCCCTTCTCGCGTCACTGGCGGACATCGACGAACCGTTGGGCGACCTCGAACGTCTCGAGGTCGCGCTCCTGGTCGCGGAGATGCTGGAGAGGCACTCTTCCGCTCCGTTGAGGAAGCGGGCACCGCTCGCTTTGGAGCCGCTGTCGCGCGTGCGGGACCTCATCGCCGACGATCCGGCGGTCAGGCACACGGTTGAGGAGTTCGAGGACGTCTCGGGCCTGGACCGCTGGACGATCGCGCGTCAGTTCCGGGCCGCGTTCGGCACCAGCCCGACCCGTTTCCGCACCATGCGGCAACTGGACCGGTCACGCCGGATGCTGGCGGGCGGCATGCCGTTGTGCGACGCCGCACTGGGGGCGGGATTCGCCGATCAGAGCCACATGACGCGGATGTTCAAACGGGCCTACGGCCTCACGCCGGCGAGGTGGGTCGCCGCGCTCGCCGGTGTCACAGCCCACCCGTGACGTTGAGGACGGCACCGGTGACGTAGGACGCCTTGCCCGACATCAGCCACGAGACCGCCTCGGCGATCTCCTCCGGCCTGCCCGGTCGTCCCCAGGGGATGCGCCCCGCGACGCGCCGGGCTCGTCCCGGCTCCCCCGCGCGAGCGTGGATGGTGGTGTCGACCGTTCCCGGCGAAACGGCGTTGACCCGGATGCCGTCCGGGGCGAGCTCCTTGGCCAGACCGATCGTCAGCGTCTCGAGCGCCGCCTTGGTCGCGGCGTACGCGACGTACTCGTGTGGCGATCCGGTACGGGCGGCGACCGAGGAGACGTTGACGATCGCCGCCCCCGGCGCCCGCCCCGCCCAGTGCCGCGCGGCCTCGCGGCACAGCCGGACGGGCGCCACGAGGTTCACGTCGACGACGCGCCGCAGGTCGGCGTCGGTCAGGCCGGTGAAGGGGCCGATCCTGCCGGTGACCCCGGCGTTGTTCACCAGGCCCGCCACCTCGCCGAAGGACCCGGCGAGGTGGAACAGCCGCTGGGGAGCGTCCTCCTCGGTGACGTCGACACGAAGACCACGGACGGGGACGTCGGCGCCGTCGAGGGCGGCTTCCAGCGTCCGGGCGTCGTCGTCGGAGTTCGAATGCGTGAAGACGACACCGAACCCGTCCGCGCGCAGCCGTTCGACGATGCTCCTGCCGATTCCCCGCGTCCCGCCGGTGACGATCACGATCGGGTGTGTGGTCATTCCTGTGCTCCCTGGGTCGATCCGGTCCTGGCCTCGATCGCGCGGACGACGGTCACCATGTCCGAGTGATGATGCCCCAGCGCGAGCGTCTCGCCGAACAAGGCGTGGCAGACGTCCAGCAGCGGCGAGGCCAGGCCGGCCTTCCGCGCCGCCTCGGCGATGAGCCGGTTGTTCATCAGCACGTCGGCGACCGACGCCTGAGCGCCGAAGTCGCGCTCGACCAGCTTGAGCGCCTTCACCCGCGAGACACCGCTGGCCATCGGGCCGGAATCGAGCACGTCCAGGAGCAGGCGCAGGTCGAGGCCGTGGCGGTCGGCGAAATGCACGGCCTCCGCCAGGCCGGTCACCATGGTGATCAAAAACAGGTTGACCGACAGCTTCATCAGCAACGCGGAGGGAACCGGCCCGCACACCACCGTCTCGTGGCACATCGGCCGGAACAGCGGGCGAACCTCCTCGATGGCCGCGAGCCGGCCTGCCAGCATCGCCACGAGCCGCCCGGCCTTGGCGGGATCACGCGATCCTGAGACCGGGGCCTCGACATAACCGCCCCCGGCGGCGAGGATGTCGGCCTCCAGTCCCGAGGAGTGGTCGGGTGAGGTCGTCCCCATGTGAACGATGACGCGCCGCGCGACGTTCGCCTCGAACCGGGCTGTCCCGCGCCCCAGCACGGAGTCGATCGCGGCGCCGTCGGCCAGCATGAGGAACACGACGCGCACCCGCTGGAACACCTCGGCGGGACTCGTCACCACCTTCGCGCCGGCCGCCCGCAGCGTCTCGCTCCTGCCTGCGGTACGACTCCAGACGACGAGGGGCGTCCCCGCGCGAACCAGGTTGAGGGCCATGGGCTCTCCCATGAGCCCAAGACCGATGAAACCGATCTCCATCCATCCCACCTCCGGCCGTATCCACTGCGAGCAATGTTCTAGGCCAAGGCGCCGCCGACAGTCTTGAACGATTGTGCCGCCGGAGTCCGGATTCATATCTGAAACTTCTAGCTACCAGCAGATTCATCTGTTGGACTTCTGATCGCCGGGCGGCCACGCTAGTGGGCACCGAGGTCCACCACCGGGAGGAATCCATGCCGGAGTACGAGAAGGCCATGCGGCCCGAAGACATCACCCGCCTGTTCGTCGAACGGTCCAACGCCGGTGACGCGGCCGGAGTCGCCGCGCTCTACGAGGAGGGCGCGGTGATGGCCTATCCGCCCGGCGGCCGGACGGTGGGCCGGGAGGCGATCCGCGCGCTGTGGGAGAAGGTGCTGGCCGGCCGTCCCCGCTTCGAGCAGGAACAACCGCTGCCGACCCTGATCAGCGGCGACATCGCCCTCACCTCGACTCCACCGAAGGACGGGAGCGGCGCCCGTGCGCAGGTCGTCCGGCGCCAGCCCGACGGCAGCTGGCTGCGCCTGCTCGACCAGCCCGAGTTCGTTCCCCCCACCCGCTGAGGGGAGGTCGAGCTCCCCAGGGGCGCGTCGGCATCGCGCGCTCCAGGGTGGCCCGCTGGACGCCCCCTGGCTACGGGTGCACGGGGAGGTCGCGCGGGCTCGTTCCGGCCTGGTCCGGCCGATGGACGTCGCCCAGGGCGGCGCGGACGTCACGGAGGTGGTCGGTGGTCTCGACGGCCTGGGCGCGGGTGAGATCGGCCAGGCCGAACGAGCTCTCGTTGAGTGCCTCGGTCGCCTGCCACGCCAGGGTCTGCCCGGCGGAGGTGATCCTGGCCAGGACCACGCGCCGGTCGTCGGGGGAGACACGCCGTTCCACGAGCCCGCGCTGCTCCAGGCGGGTGACGACGTTGGTCACGGAGGCGGGGTGCACCATCAGCCGCTCCCCCATCTTTCCCATCGGCAGCGCCCCTCGCGCGAATGCCAGCAGTTGCAGCGCCTCGTAGGCGGCGAAGGTCAGGCCGTACGGCTTGAGGGTCTCCTCGATCCGGCTCAGCAGCAGTTGCTGCACCCGCATGACGGAGGTGACGGTGGCCATGTGGTCGGCATGTTCCGGCCAGCGAGCGTTCCACTGCCGGTGGGCTTCGGCGATGGAGTCGAAAAAGGGTGAACTAGGCACCGGCTCACGCTACTTGACCGAATCCCGATCACCTATGTACTTTAATGCCAAAATATTTGATGTCCAAGGATTTATTACCCTCCAGGAGAGTCCGGTGCCACGCTCCGACGACCACTCCCGCGTCAACGGCTCGCTGCACGTCCCCGCCCACCCGGTGCGTTTCGTCACCGCCGCCGCGCTGTTCGACGGGCATGACGCGGCGATCAACATCATGCGGCGGATCCTGCAGGCGCAGGGAGCCGAAGTGATCCACCTGGGCCACAACCGCTCGGTGCGGGAAGTGGTCGACGCGGTCATGGAGGAGGACGCCCAGGGGGTGGCGGTCAGCTCCTACCAGGGTGGGCACATCGAGTACTTCGAATATCTCGCCTCGGCGCTCGGGCAGGCAGGGCTGGGACACGTCCAGATCTTCGGCGGCGGCGGTGGCGTCATCGTGCCGGAGGAGATCGCCCGGCTGGCCGAGTCGGGGGTGCGGATCTTCTCCCCCGAGGACGGCCAGCGGTTCGGCCTGCCGGGAATGATCAATCGGCTCATCCGTGAGTCGGACGTCGATCTCGCCGCGCGGCCGGTACCGGTCGAAAGCGTGCTGGCGGGTGAGCGGACGGCGCTGGCACGCGTGATCACCTGCCTGCAGGGCGGGACACTGCCGGAGGCCGACCGGCGGGTGCTGGCGGACGCGGCCGCCGGTCGCCGGGTGCCGGTGCTCGGTATCACCGGCACCGGCGGGTCCGGCAAGTCCTCCCTCACCGACGAGCTGGTACGCCGGTTCCGCACCGACCAGCAGGACAAGCTCCGGGTGGCCGTGCTGGCGGTGGATCCGACCCGGCGCCGTGGCGGCGGCGCGCTGCTGGGCGACCGGATCCGGATGAACACCCTGGACGGCGACCGTGTCTTCTTCCGGTCCCTGGCCACCCGGGGCGCCCGCGAGCTGCCGGAGAACATCGAAGCGGTGATCGAGGCGTGCAAGGCCGCCGGATACGACCTGGTGATCCTGGAGACTCCGGGCATCGGCCAGGGCGACGCCGCGATCGTCCCCCTCGTCGACGTCGCACTGTATGTGATGACGCCCGAGTTCGGTGCGGCCTCCCAGCTTGAGAAGATCGACATGCTGGACTTCGCCGACGTGGTGGCGATCAACAAGTTCGAACGGCGTGGCGCGGCCGACGCACTGCGCGACGTGTCCCGGCAGCTGATCCGCAACCGGGAGGCTTTCGGCGCCCGGCCCGAGGACATGCCGGTGTTCGGTACCAGCGCGGCCACCTTCAACGACGACGGTGTCACCGCCCTGTACCAGCACCTGAGCGGTCTGCTGGCCCAAAGCGGCCTGCCGCTCCAGCCCGGTGTCCTGCCCGAGGTGAGCGGCCGCGCGTCCACCGGCGCGGCCCAGATCGTCCCGCCGGGCAGGATCCGCTACCTCGCCGAGATCGCCGAGACCGTGCGCGGTTACCACGCCGAGACCGCCCGGCAGATCCAGGCCGCCCGGCGCCTGCAGCGGCTGACCGAGGTGGCGGCCGAGCTCACCGGACCGCCCGCCGCGGCCGTCGCCGAACTGGCCGAGGCGGCCAGGGCCGACCTCGCACCGGCGAACGCCGAGCTCATCGACGGCTGGCCGGCGGTCGTCGAGGCGTACTCGGGCCAGGAGCAGGTGGTGCGGGTCCGCGACCGGGAGTCGCGCACCAGGCTCACCCGCGAGTCGCTCTCGGGCAGCACGATTCCACGGGTGGCGCTGCCGCGCTACACCGACCACGGGGAACTGCTGCGCTTCCTGCGGAGCGAGAACCTGCCGGGCCGTTTCCCGTTCACGGCCGGGGTCTTCCCGTTCAAGCGCGAGGGCGAGGACCCGGCCCGGATGTTCGCCGGCGAGGGGGACGCCTTCCGCACCAACCGGCGCTTCAAGCTGCTGTCGGCCGACAGCGAGGCCACCCGGCTGTCCACCGCGTTCGACTCGGTCACCCTGTACGGCCGCGACCCCGGCCAGAGCCCCGACGTCTACGGCAAGGTCGGCACCTCCGGCGTGTCGATCGCGACCCTGGACGACATGAAGGCGCTCTACGACGGGTTCGACCTGTCCGCACCGGCCACGTCGGTGTCCATGACCATCAACGGCCCCGCCCCCACGATCCTGGCCTTCTTCCTCAATACCGCCATCGACCAGGCGCTCGATCGCCACCGCGACACGCACGGGCGCGAGCCCTCGCCCGAGGAGGCCGCGGAGCTGCGCGCCCGGACACTGGCCACCGTGCGCGGCACCGTGCAGGCCGACATCCTCAAGGAGGACCAGGGCCAGAACACCTGCATCTTCTCCACCGAGTTCTCGCTCCGGATGATGGGCGACATCCAGGAGTGGTTCATCCACAACGGGGTGCGCAACTTCTACTCGGTGTCGATCTCCGGCTACCACATCGCCGAGGCCGGGGCCAACCCCATCAGCCAGCTCGCCTTCACGCTGACCAACGGTTTCACCTACGTGGAGTCCTATCTGGCCCGGGGCATGGACATCGACGACTTCGCGCCCAACCTGTCGTTCTTCTTCTCCAACGGCATGGATCCCGAGTACAGCGTGCTCGGCCGGGTCGCGCGGCGGATCTGGGCGGTCGCGATGCGGGAACGCTACGGCGCGAACGAGCGATCACAGAAACTCAAGTACCACATCCAGACCTCCGGCCGGTCGCTGCACGCCCAGGAGATGGATTTCAACGACATCCGCACCACGTTGCAGGCCCTCATCGCGATCTACGACAACTGCAACAGCCTGCACACCAACGCCTACGACGAGGCCGTCACCACCCCCACCTCCGAGTCGGTACGCCGCGCCCTGGCCATCCAGCTCATCATCAACCGCGAGTGGGGCCTGGCGATGAACGAGAACCCGTTGCAGGGCTCGTACATCATCGACCAGCTCACCGACCTGGTCGAGGAGGCCGTGCTGGAGGAGTTCGACCGGATCAGCGAGCGCGGCGGCGTGCTCGGCGCGATGGAGACCGGCTATCAGCGTGGCCGCATCCAGGACGAGTCGATGCGCTACGAGCAGCGTAAACACGACGGCAGCCTGCCGATCATCGGCGTCAACACCTTCCGCAATCCCGACGCCGACGCCCGCGACGCCGGGCCGATGGAACTCGCCCGCGCCACCGAGGGCGAGAAGCGCTCCCAGCTGGAGCGGGTCGGCGCCTTCCAGGAACGCCACCGCGAGCAGGCGCACGCCGCACTGGCCGCGCTCAAGGAGGCCGCCCACGACGGCGAGAACATGTTCGCCGTGCTGATGGACACCGCCCGCGTCTGCAGCCTGCAGCAGATCACCGACGCGCTCTTCGAGGTGGGCGGCCAGTACCGGCGCAACGTCTGAGAGGTCGCGGCCCGGACGGGAGGCGGGTCAGGTGTCCCCGGACACCTGACCCGCCTCCCGTTCGGCCTTTCTCGAATGGCCGGACGGGCCGGTGGCCCCGCCTGGTCGCCGATCGCGCGCTGCGGGAACTCCACAACGACCCATTACCGTGTCCGCAAGAACTTGATTGACAGATGCAGCTAGAGAACAAGATTACGAAACTATTTCGCACGAGTCTTGCCGGGCGGGGTTCAGGGGTCCTAATGTCGCCTCACCTCAGGAAGGTCGCTCTCCTCGGACGCCCTGGGGTGTTCACCCCCCGAGAGAAACGAGCACGCCATGTCACGGATCGGCACAGGAGTCGCGGCGAGGTGGTCCGGCAGGCCACCTCGAAGGGTCGCGGCGGTGATGGCGGCCACCCTCGGTCTCAGCGTCGCGCTCGGCGGCACGTCCCTCGCCGACAGGAACGCGAACGGAGCCTCGACGCCCGCGGTGACTCGCGCCGGCCTCGACCCGTCACTCGTCGCGGGCCGGGGCGCGAGCGTCGACTTCGCCGAGCAGGAGGCGGAGAACGCCGCGACGAACGGCACGGTCATCGGCCCGGACCGCACCGCGTACACGCTGCCGTCGGAGGCGTCGGGCCGCAGGGCGGTCAAGCTGACGCCCGGGCAGCACGTCGAGTTCACCCTGCCGGGCGCGGCCAACGCGATCACCGTGCGCTACAGCATCCCGGACGCCCCCAACGGCGGCGGCATCACCGCGCCGCTCAACGTCACGGTGAACGGCGGGGCCAGGAAGTCCATGACCCTCACCTCGCAGTACGCGTGGCTGTACAACCAGTATCCGTTCTCCAACGACCCGAACGCCGACCTGCTCCACCCCGACTGGTGGATCACCGAGTGCGCCTGCGTGCCCGCCGCCACCACGCCCACTCCGGCGATCACCAAGCCGTTCCGCCCGAGCCACTTCTACGACGAGCAGCGCCTCCTGCTCGGCAGGACCTACCGCGCCGGTGACAGGGTACGGCTCACGGTTCCCGCCGGGAGCAACGCCGCCTGGACGGTCATCGACCTGCTCGACTCGCACCTCGTCGGCGCTCCGCACGTCAGGCTCGTCGCGGCGAACGTGCTGGCCTTCGGCGCCGACCCGCTCGGGCGGCGCGACTCCGCCGACGCGTTCGACAGGGCGATCGCCTTCGCCAAGGGCAAGCGACTCAAGGTCTACATCCCGCCGGGCACCTACCAGGTGAACCGCCACATCATCGTCGACGACGTGACGATCGAGGGCGCGGGCAACTGGTACACGATCATCAAGGGGCGCGAGGTCACACTGCCCGCGCCCGCCCCCGACGGCTCGGTGCACACCGGCGTCGGCTTCTACGGCAAGGACGCCTCGGCCGGTGGCAGCGACGACGTCCACCTGTCCGGCTTCGCGATCGAAGGCGACGTCCGCGAACGCATCGACACCGACCAGGTGAACGGCGTCGGCGGGGCGATGAGCAACTCGACCATCAGCGGCCTGCACATCCGCCACACCAAGGTGGGCCTGTGGTTCGACGGGCCGATGACCAACCTGAAGATCACCAACAACGTCGTCGTCGACCAGATCGCCGACGGTCTCAACTTCCACACCGGCGTCACGAACTCGGTCGTGTCGAACAACTTCATCCGCAACTCCGGGGACGACGGCCTGGCGATGTGGTCGGAGAAGACCTCCAACGCCGGCAACACCTTCGACCACAACACCGTGCAGACGCCCGTCCTCGCGAACGGCATCGCCGTCTACGGCGGCACCGACAACACCGTCTCGAACAACCTCGTCGCCGACCCGATCCGGGAGGGCAGCGCCATCCAGGTCGGCTCCCGCTTCGGCGCCGAGGCCTTCGCCGGACACCTGTGGGTCAGGGACAACACCACGGTCCGGGCCGGCACGTACGAGCTGAACTGGAACATCGGCCTGGGAGCCATCTGGTTCTACGCGCTGGAGAAGAACATCGCCGCCGACATCCAGGTGGTCGGCAACCACTTCCTCGACAACACCTACAACGCGATCATGCTGGTCAGCGACTGGCCGGTGAAGGACCTGTACTCGATCACCAACGTCCACTTCAAGGACATCAGGGTCGACGGCACCGGTACCTCCGTGGTCAGCGCCCGGGTGAAGGGATCGGCGTCCTTCGAGAACGTGGACGCCCGCAACGTCGGCGCGGTCGGCGTCAACAACTGCGGGGCGTTCAACTTCCCGTCCACCGGCTCGGAGTTCTCGCTGACGGACCTCGGCGGCAACGACGGGGGCGGCACCACCGGTCCCTGGCTCGCACCGTGGGAACTGCCGAACACCATCACCTGCGACGACCGTCCGCCGGTCGTCGCGCCTCCTGCCCCGTCCCCCTGGTGAGCAACCGGCGGGGGTCAGGACCGAGCAGGCCGTGAAACGGGAAAGCCCGCCCCCGGGTCTTCCGGGGGCGGGCTGTTCGCCGTGATGGACGGTTACCGCAGGACGGGGTGGTCCCGGACCAGCGGGGTGGCGCCCCACCACCTGCCGAGCCCAAGGGTGTCACCGGCCTGGGCCATCGCCAGGCCGGCCAGCACGAGGGCGTAGACGAGGTGCTCGTCCATGAAGGGGTTGGTGGTCAGCGGCAGTTCGGCCGCCCACATCAGAACCATCATCAGCCCGCCGGCGGCGGCGGCGATCCGCAGACCCGCCCCCGCGATGAGGGCCGCGCCGACGCCGAGCAGGCCGAGCATGAACAGCCAGTCCACCCAGCCCTGCCCGGCCAGACCGGTGAACAGACCGCCGAGCGCGTTCTCCCCGGTGCCCTTGAGGAACCCGGTGGTCGGGCTGCCCCCGGCCACCCACGCCCGCTCGGCGGGGGTGGCGAACCCCCAGCCGAAGGTCTTGTCCAGGAACGCCCACAGGAACACCCACCCCAGGGCGATGCGGGCGACCGCCCACACGTAGTCGACCGGGCGCCTCGCGGCGGCGGGGATGACGGCGGCGGGAGTGACGGGGGCGGCGTTCATGACCGGCCCGGTGTGAACTCGTCCGTGAGTGGTGGCCATGACGGCTCCCCTTTCCTGTGGTGTCTCTCGGTTTCTTTCGCACCCTCATCACATCGTTTTTCGGAGCCCGGACGCAGTGCCGTACGACTCGCGCCGAGGTCCCGGAGGTCCCGTTCCCATGGGACTTTCGACCCTCCGGACCCCGGAGACGCCAAGGCACGGACACCGGGGACGGCGGAGTTCCACGAGCGCCATCCGGCCCTCACCGCATGGACGCGGGAACGCCCCGCCCTCGCCCTCGCGACACGCTGACGAGCGCCTTCGCCCGCCCTCAGCCGGTGAGCAGCGCCGCGACCGCGCCGGTCGTCGCCGGATGCCGGGTGAGCAGCCCGCCCACCGCCGGGGCCGCCGCGACGCTCGCGGTCGTCGTCGGCCACTCCCCCGCGCAGCCGAGCAGCGCCGCCACGGCGTCGCACGCCCGCGGGTGCCCGGCCAGCAGCCCGGCCACCGGCCCGCTCGGCGCGGACGCCGGCCCGGCCGGCACCGCCGGCCGCTCCCACGGCGCGACCCACCGGTCGAGCTCGGCCAGGGAGGCGGGGAAGGTCCTGCCCGCCTCGCGCACGAGCACCGGGACCAGCTCCGGCACGTGCCGGCGCAGCGTCGTGATCAGCGTCGGCAGCCATGGCAGCAGAACCTCGTCGGGCAGTCGCGCGAAGGCCTTGGACAGCACCTCGACCACGAACGGCGCGAGGGCGGGAACGGGTTCGAGCGCCTGGACGAACCCGCTCAGGTAGAGCGGGAAGGAGGGGATGACGAGCGGGTTGGCCAGCAGCTCGTCACACCGGGCGCGCAGCCGGGCCTGCGAAAGCAGGCCCAGCTGGGTCTGGGCCGCCCACAGCAGCGCCGTCTTGGCCGGCTCCTGCGGATGCGCCTGCCGCACCGCCAGCTCCAGCTGGGCCCGGTCACAGCCCAGCGACAGCGCGAGACTCTCCATGGAGAACAGGAAGCCGAGCATGGCACCGACCTGGCGGACTCCGGTGTCCTCGTCCACGAAGGCGGTCGGCAGCAGCGTGCAGTAGTGCGCGTAGCCGGCCGTGACGAACGCCTCGCACCAGGCCGGCAGGTCCGGCTGGGTGGCCCGGTAGTACGCCAGCAGCCGGCGGATCCGGCGCAGTACCTCGGGGGCGTCGTCCACGGTGCGCTCGGCCGCCAGCAACTCCACCGCGCGGTTGCCGAGCTCGTCGGCGAAGCGGCGGCCGCCCAGGTAGAGGATGGCGTCCTCCACCGCCGCCAGAGCGACTCCCGCGCCGGCCTGCGGCTCCCGTACCTTGCGGCGCAGGCGCTGTTCCAGCACCTGCTCGACGGTGACGCCCTCGTAGCCCAGTTCGACGATCGACCGCTGGTGGCGGCCGATCGCCAGGTCCCAGCTCTCCTGGATCGGCCGCTCTCCCAGGCGGCGCGCCCCCATGATGGGCCGGACCGCGCCCTCGGGCAGCAGCTGGCGCAGTATCCACAGCAGGTCCGAGCACGGCACCAGTCCGGGATCGGCTCGCAGGTCCAGCAGCGCCCGCTGCTGGGTGCGCCTGCCGGGGTCCAGCCCGAGCGGTTCCAGCCGGTCGTACACGTCGCGTGCCAGCGGCGGGAGCGCCTCGTAGCCGACCTCGCCGATCCGGTCGCCTCCCAGGAGGATCTCGCACAGGCGGCGGATGTCACGGCGGCCCGGCACCACGTCCTTCTCGATGCACGTGACAGCCGCGTCCTGGAAGTCGTACGGCGTCGGCCTGGCCCGGTTACGCAGCCCGGCGAGCAGGATCGAGGTCTCGAACACCGCGATGGCGTCGGCGGTGCTGGCCAGGTAGCCGTTACGCCGGGCCAGCCGCACGATGTCGACACACCAGCCGCGCAGCTCGGCCTCGTCCAGGTCGTCCAGAGCGGGCGGGGTGGCCAGGAACCCCGACAGCCGGTCGGTGACCTGCTCCGCGGGGGCCGGCACCGCGGCCCGTACGGGGGACACGGTCCGCGAGCGGGTGCCCCGCTGCCCCCGCAGCCGGTACGGCGTGAGGCCGCCGCGCGTCGCCGCCTTGGCCCAGGTCGCCGCGGCGATCGACACCGACCCCTGGGCCAGGCCGAACTGGGCCTCGATCGCCGAGTGGCTGGAGGGGATCAACCCGTACAGCCAGCGCGTGGCCGTAGGAGGGGTGATGGTGTACGCCGGCGCGTCGGCCGCCAGGCCGAACTCGGGCACCGTGCTGACGGCGTGGAAGGCACCGCACACGTACAGGCAGGTCGCCGGGTCGGCGCCGGAGACGGCCAGGTGCTCGCGGATCCGGGTCCACATGTGGCGCTCGCGTTCCTCGTCACCGGCCAGCCGCTCACCACCGGGCCCCAGCCGCCGGAACAGGCTGCCGATCAGCGCCATGGCCTGCCGGTAGGTGTCGTAGTCCGCACCGGCCAGCGGCTGCTCGACGTACTGGTCCCACCACTCCGACCAGTGGCGGACCTTGCCGTGGCGCAGCAGGTGCTCCTCCAGCTCGGCGAAACGCGGCCTCAGGTCGCCCACCTCGACACCCACGGCGTCGCCGTGCAGGTCGCCGTCGCGTTCGGCGGCGACCGGCTCGGCCTCCTCCCGGGGCAGCCACTGGAAGACGTGGTCGGCCGAGCGGTCGACCAGCACCAGCTCGACACCCGGGGTGTCCAGCGCGTAGGCGATGGCCTGGTACTCCGCCGAGGCCTCGGTCAGCGGCGCCACAACGCTCAGCGGGCCGGAGCCGGGCGGAAAGCCCTCCGGCTCGGTGGCGAACGCCTGCAGCGCCACCGGCAGCCGGCAGTTGCGCAGTTCCTCCAGCAACGGCCGCAGGTCCTCACACAACTCCAGATAGACGACCTTGGGCTGCCGGTCGCGCAGCCGCCGCGTCATGGCCAGCGCGGAGGCCGGTGAGTGGTGACACACCGGGAATATCTCCAGCTCCTCGTGCAGCGCCCGGTCGACGTCGTCGACCAGACCCGCCAGGATCTCAGACAGCGCGTCCGGGCCGCCCGCAAAGGCGGTGGCGGCGTCCAGAAGCTGCTCGCGCAGGGCGGCGAAGGTGCTCATCACATCTCCTCGGGCATGGAGACCCCGAGCTCTGGCTCTGGGCGGGAAACCCGGCGTGCTGCCAAGGGTCGCGGGAAGGAGGTCATGACAGCGTGGAGATCGCCTGGCGGCCGCCTTCGAGGAAGCCCGTCCACTCCCCGCCCTCCTTCTTGCTGCGCGGCTCGACGACCCCGTGCCAGTACTTGTTCAGGATGGCCAGGTCCTCGGGGGCGCGCCTGGCCAGCGAGCCCACCAGGGCGCCGCCCAGCGTCTGGGCGCGCAGGGTCCGATCACCGAAGAAGTCGCTGTGCAGGATGGCGTCCTCCAGCACACCGATCTGCTCGGCGGTCGACAGCGCCGACTCCAGCTTCTCGTCCTCGCTGGTGGCCGAGGCCGCCGCGGCGCGCAGGTCGGCGAAGCTCTGCAGCAGGATGTCCAGCAGTGTGGGCGGCAGGTCCAGCTCGATGCGATGGCGGCGCAGCAGCTCGGTGGTGCGGAAGCGGACGATCTCCGCCTCGCTGGCCTTGCTCGTCACGACCGGGATCCTGACGAAGTTGAACCGCCGCTTCAGCGCCGAGGACAGGTCGTTCACGCCCCGGTCACGGCTGTTGGCCGTGGCGATGACGGAGAACCCGGGCTTGGCGAACACGATGTTGTCGGTGTCGAGCTCGGGGATGGAGATGTACTTCTCCGACAGGATCGAGATCAGGGCGTCCTGCACGTCGCTGGTCGAGCGGGTCAGCTCCTCGAAACGGCCGATCACGCCCCGCTCCATCGCCGTCATGATCGGCGAGGGGATCATCGACGCGCGGGACTGCCCCTTGGCGATCACCATGGAGACGTTCCAGGAGTACTTGATGTGGTCCTCGGTGGTGCCCGCCGTGCCCTGGACACCCAGGGTGGAGTTGCGGCAGATGGCGGCGGCGAGCAACTCGGCCAGCCAGCTCTTGCCTGTGCCGGGGTCGCCGATGAGCAGCAGTCCCCGGTCGGAGGCCAGCGTCACGATGCTGCGCTCGACGAAACTCCGCTCGCCGAACCACTTCTGCGAGATCTCCCGCTCCAGCCCGTCGGAGCGCTCGGAGCCGAGCACGAACAGTCGCACCATGCGGGGGCTGAGCCGCCAGGAGAACGGCTTGGGGCCGTCGTCGACCGACTCCAGCCAGTCCAGTTCCTCGGCGTACTTCACCTCGGCGGGCGCGCGCAACATCTCATTGGTCATCGGTAGGGGCTCCTAGGTGAGAAAGTTCTTCAGCTCGAACACGAGTTTGCGGATGTGACCGGAGATCACCGGCGTGCCCAGGTCCTTGAGCCGCTGGCGGAACCACGGATTGACGCTCTGCTGGCCGCCGCTGCTCACCGAACCCACCGGGATGACCCGGACGCCTGAGCGGTGCAGGGATTCCAGGCCGGCGTAGACGGCGTCGCAGTTCCATTCGTAGAAGTCGGAGATCCACACGACCACGGTGTTGCGCGGGTCGGAGACCTTCGGCTGGGCCAGGGTCAGGGCGGCCGTGCCGTCGGTGCCACCCCCCAGCCGGGTCCGGAGCAGCACCTCGAACGGGTCGTTCACCCACGGGGTGAGGTCGAGCGCACGGGTGTCGTAGGCGATCAGGTGCACGTCCACCTTGGGCAGCCCCGCGAAGATCGACGCCAGGATGGTGCAGTTGACCATCGCGTCGACCATCGACCCCGACTGGTCGACGACCACGATCATCCGGGCCGGCGTGGTGCGCCTGGCGGTGCGCCGGTAGTAGAGCCGGTCGACGTAGAGCCGCTGGTCCTCGGGGTTCCAGTTGACGAGGTTCTTCCAGATCGTGCGCTCGACGTCGAGGTTGCGAAAGACCCGCTTGGGCGGCACCGAGCGGTCGATGGCGCCCACACTGGTCTTCTCGACCTGCGTGCGCAGCACCTCGGCGACCTCGTCGACGAACCTGCGGATCAGCGCCTTGGCGTTGGCCAGCGCCACCCCCGACAGGTTGGCCTTGTCACGCAGCAGCTGCTCGATGAGCGACATGCTCGGCGTGAGCCGCCTGGCCAGCACCGGATCGGCCAGAACCTCGCGCAACCGCATGCGGCTGACCAGGTCGGCCTCCAGACCCGCCAACACCGAGGCCGGCTCACGGTCACCCGCGCCGCCACCCGCGCCATCGCTCGTACCGCCGGCCTGGCGGCCGCCCTCACAGCCCAGGGCCTGCTTGAACCAGCCGGCGTCCTGCTGCCAGGCCGCGAGCCGGGTCGCGGTGACCTCACCCGCCCCGGTGGCGAAGACGTTGAGCAGCAGCTTCGACACCAAAGCCGCCCTGCGCACCTCCTGGCCGGCCTCCCGCTCACCCGGTTGCTCACCCGGTTGCTCCCCCGGCGTGAGCAGGTCCCGGAACTCCGCGGCCAGCTCGGGAAAACGCTGCACCAGGGTGTCGACGGACACCGAGGGGTCGAGCAACGCCGCGGGCAGTCCGAGATCGTCGACGACGGCCATGCTGGCGCTCTCCAGCGCGGGCTGCTCGTCGTTGTCGAAGAGGCGGGCGAGCAGCCGCCAGTAGAGCACCTGACGCCGGTTCTGCTCGGCGCTCGCCGTGCTGTTCTCGCTGTTCCGGCTCATCGTCTCAGCAACCGTCCGGCTCGTTCACGCAGCACGGCGACCGCGTCCCCCGCCCTGGCCTCGGCCTTGACCACCTTGGGGTCGGTGGGCCCCAGCGCCCAGTCACCGGTGTGCGCCTCGATCGTCTCGCTCTTGACCTTGGCCCGCACCGCGAGCGGCTGCAGCAGCCAGCGGCCGCCGTCCCAGCGCATCAGCCCGATGCACTCCGAGGATCCGGCCACCAGTTTCGGTGTGAGCGGGCCGCAGGCGGGCAGCCCGTCGGTGTCGACGGCGAGCACGGCGCCGCCCAGGTCGAACGAGCCGTCACGGGTGACCTTGTAGTCCGTCACCAGCACCGGCTCGGCGATGAGCACCGGGTGGCGGTCCAGGGGTGGCGCGGCCGGCGCGAGCGCCCCGGCGAGGGAGACCCTGGCCACCGCGAAGGCGTCGACCGGCGCACCGGCCCGCGCCCGATCGTCATCCCACAGCAGGTCACCGCCGGCCAGCACGGGCACATCGGTGATCTCCAGGCTGCGCCGTTCGGCAAGCGCGCCCAGCAGCCGGGGATGGCGGTTCGGCAGCTTCCAGACGGCGGGACCGACGATGGTGTCCACCTTGGCGGCGGCCACGCTGGTGCGCACCAGCCGGGCCCGGCCGCCGCCGGCGGGTTCCAGCACGCCGTGCACCTGCATCTGTACGGCGGTGGCGTGCTCGTGCACGTCGACGCCGAGGATCAGCAGCCGCCCCGACAGGTGCTCGGCCACGACACGCTCGCCAACCTGGCCGCCCGACCTGGCCAGCAGCAGGGCCCGGGTCCACAGATCGGCCCAGCGCCGTACGGGCAGACGCTCCATCGTGCCGATCGGGCAGCAGGCGCGCAGCTCGGCCGCCAGGCCGTCGAGCAGCACCGCCTGCCTGCGCTGCTCCGGCACGGCCAGCAGCGCCTCGATGGTCTGGTCCGAGGCCGAGACGAGGTCGTGGTCGACGCCGCGCCAGCCGGTGATGGCCAGCTCGCACAGCCAGGACCTGGCGGCGCCGAGCAGGTTGCCCGCACCGTCCGCCTCGGGCATCGGCGCTGCCTGCCACGGGGCGCGTTCGCGCCCCAGCGCCTCGTCCAGCTCGGCCAGCAGAGCGTCGTGCACGGCGCCCAGCAGCGCGGTCCGGCCGCCTGCCAGCATCGTCAGCTGCTCCTCGGCGATCGAGCCGGAGACGACCTTGGCCACTGCCTCCGCCGCCCCCTCGCCGATCGGGGTGAGCGCGAAGGCGCCTGCCAGGGCGGTCAGCGCCGCGGCGTGCTGCTCGGAGAGCCGGGCCAGCCCGTGCACCAGGGCCTCGTCGAAGCCGGTCACCAGCTCCAGCGCCTCCCCGAGGCCGGCCGACTCGCCGTCCCGCAGCCGGGTCAGCTGTGCGGCGAGCATCAGCGCACCACCCTCGTGGCCGGAAACCAGTGAAGCTCGGGGATCGGCACGGTGGTGTCGGGCAGCTCCAGGTAGGCCAGGTGGCGCAGGAAACGGCTGAACACCATGGCCGCGGGGGCGGGGCCGAGGCCGCCGCGCAGGCAGTCGATCAGGTCGGCCCCCTCGGAGACCTCGGCCCGCAGGTAACGGGCCACCCGGTCGAGGCCGTACTGCAGTACGGCCTCGGCGGTCAGGGCCCGCAGGTGCTTGCACGGGTAGGAACCGGACAGGCCGCCGCACGGACGGTTGTTGTTGGTACTGCAGCTGTGGGTGTGGGTGGCCGCGGTGACGGAGGAGACGTAGACGCGGCTGATATCCGAGCCGCTCGACACGACACCCTGCAGCCGGCCGTCCGCCAGCTCGACGAAGGGAACCTTCGCCAGCTTGCGGGGCCGGACCGGCGGCACCACCGGCACCCTGCCGCACTGCTCCCACGCGGCCGTGCCGGCCGGTAAACAGTCGATCATGAACCGGGAACCTATCTCACCGCTCCGACAGAAATCCCGCGAAGGAACCACACCCGAGGGGATCTCCGGGGGCCGCGACGCGGCGACGGTCATCGGCCCCCTGTCGCCGGCAGCGGCCGACACCGGGTCCGGGCCGGCCGTCGATCTCGGGGAGGTTGTGGAGCGCTGGGCCACGAAGGCGTTGGAGCCGCCGTCAGGCCCCCTCAACGGGCAGCCGGTCACCGGATACCCTGGGCGCCGTGACAGAGCCACCACTGCGCGCGGACATGTTCGACGAGTTGTGCCCGTCAGACCTGTCCCCCGTCCGTTTCGGTGACAAATGGGCGGGGATGATCATCCGCTGCCTTGAGCGGGGACCGCGCAGGTTCTCCGAGCTGCGCGTCCCGCTGCGCCGGGTCACCGCGAAGGTGCTCACCCAGTCGCTGAGGTCGCTCGAACGCGACGGGCTGATTCTCCGCACCGCCCACGCCGGCTCCGTCCAGCGGGTCGAGTACGAGTTGACCCCTCTCGGACGCAGCATGCTCGAACCGATGAACGCGGCCTGCGCGTGGTCGGTGGAACACTGGGACGAACTGCTGGAGGCCCGCGAGGCAGCCACGCCGAACCGTATGACCCATTGATGACGACGCCGGTGCCCTCGACACGGGGTGCCGGCGGCGAACGGGCGGGGAGGTCAGCGGCCGGTCGGTGACGACGGTGTCGCGCGGGCCGCCGCGGACCGGGTTCCTCTCGTAGTGCCCGCCGGTGACGAGCAACCGGATCCGCCCCGCGTCGTCCTCCTCCGCCTCCCGGGGGCCCCGGTCCTTGCCGACGGGGTGTCCTGCCTGTCCGGATCCGTGCCAAGGCCGCCGGGGCACCCCGGGCAGGGTCCGGTGATCATGCAGGTGACCTTCGGCCCGGTCTCCGGCCACACCGTGATCGTCCGGTTGGTCCCAGGCCGTTCGGCCCGCCCGCGCCGGGAGTCGGCGAGCGCGTCCAGGACCACGAGGTCGCGGGAGCGTGGACCGTCCCGCGGCACCCAGGCGGCGTACCAGGCGCCTCCGAGAGGGCCTCGTCCCTTCACCGATCCGCCTCCGGACAGCAGGCTTAAGCTCCATAAATTGATAGTTAATCACATGATTAGTTGGAAAGTTGACATTTAAGTAAAGTGACAGTTAGCGTCATCGACATCTTCGACGGAGGAAGACATGACCTTCAGACTTGACATGACGATGATGTTCGCGATGCACGACGCCCTCCGGCGGGAGCTGGAGCGCATCGCCCGGATCACGGCCCGGACCGACGACGACCCCCGACGGGTGCTGCGCACGGCCGCCGGCTGGGAACTGTTCAAGACCTTCCTACGGGTGCACCACACCTCCGAGGACGTCGCGCTCTGGCCCGTCATGCGGCACGAGCTGGCCAGCCGCCCGGACGGTCTCGCCCTGCTGGAGGCGATGGAGGCCGAGCACGCCGCCATCGACCCCCTGCTGGCGGGCGTGGACGCGGCGCTGGCCGACCGCGACCACGGCGGGGAGATTCTCGGCGGCCTGGTCGACGCCCTGGTCACCGGTCTGAGCGGCCATCTGCGCCACGAGGAGACCGAGGGGCTCGCGCTGATCGATGCCAGCCTCGACGACCGGCAGTGGCTCCACTTCGCCGAGATACACCGCGAACGGATCGGCGGCGAGGTGCCCCGCTACCTGCCCTGGCTGCTGGACGGCGCGGACGCACGGACCACCGCGCTCATCCTCGACCGCCTGCCGGCCCCGGTCCGCACCGCCTACCACGACGAGTGGCGCGCGGCCTACACCGACCTGAACCTCTACCCCTGAAGGGACACCCCCATGTCCGCACAGCACGAAGTCCTCGCCGAGCCAGGCGCGCCGACCGGCGGTCGGCCGGGCCCCGCCCTGCTGGTCATCGCCACCGCCCAGCTCATGCTCGTCCTCGACGGCACCATCGTGAACGTCGCCCTGCCGAGCACCCAGCACTCCCTGGGCATCACCCCGGCCGACCTGAACTGGGTACTCACCGCCTACGCCCTGACCTTCGGCGGCCTCCTGCTCGCCGGCGGCCGCGCCGGCGACCTGTTCGGCAGCCGCCGCGTGTTCCGTCTCAGCCTGGTCGTGTTCACCCTCGCGTCACTGCTCGGCGGCCTCGCCACCACCGGGACGGCGTTGATCGCGGCGCGGGCCCTGCAGGGCGCGGCCGCGGCGTTCGCCGCGCCCACCGCGCTCTCCCTGCTGGCCACCACCTTCCCCGCCGGACCGGCCCGCGCCAGGGCCCTCGGCGTCTATGGGGCGATGGGCGGCCTCGGCTCGGTCGTCGGGCTGCTGCTCGGCGGCGCGCTCACCGAATACCTCGACTGGCGATGGGTCATGTTCGTCAACGTCCCCGTCGCGCTGGCGGTGCTGCTCGGGACCGGCGCGCTCGTCGAGGGCGACCGCGACCACGGCCGCGTCGACCTGCCCGGCGCACTCACCGCCACCCTGGGCCTGGGGTCCCTGGTCTACGCCGTCAACCGGGCCGGGACCCACGGCTGGACGACGACGGGCACCCTCGGGTTCTTCGCCGCCGCGACGGTCCTGCTGGCCGCGTTCCTGCTCATCCAGCGGCGCAGCCAGGCCGCGATGCTCCCGCCCGGGATCCTGCGGGATCGGGGCAGGGTCGGCGCCAACCTCGTCATGTTCCTCATCGGCGCGGGCATGTTCGCCACCTTCTTCTTTCTCACCCTCTACATGCAGGGAGTGAAGGGGTACGGCCCCATGCGGACCGGACTCGCCTACCTGCCCTTCGCGCTCGGCATCGGACTCGGGGCGGGCGGCCTCGGCCCCAGGCTCCTGGCCCGGCTGCCTGAGCGGACGGTCATCGTCACCGGCCTGGCCCTGGCCATCGCGGGCATGGTCTGGTTCGCCGCCCTCACCCCGGCCACCGGCTACTTCGCGGTACTGCTGCCCGCCCAGTTCGTCGCGGGCATCGGGCTGGGACTGTGCCTGGTCACCGCGACGATCGTCGGTGTCCAGGGCGTCGCCCCCCGCGACACCGGCATCGCCTCCGCGCTGGTCAACACCAGCCAGCAGATCGGCGGAGCTCTCGGCCTCGCCGTCCTGGCCGCCGTCGCCGCCGCGGCCACCGAGAACCCCGCGCTCCCGGTCTCCCTGACCGACGGCTACACCACCGCCCTGCTGGCGGGCGGCGCGCTCTACCTGATCGCTCTGCTGGCCGCCGCCTTCACGATCACCTCACTGGAGCAGCGGCATCCCTGATCGGGCGCACGGCGCCGAAACGCGCGGAGACGGTTCATCTGCTCCGCAGTTGATGGAGGGTGTGGCCGGTGGCCCGCTTGAACAGATATTCGGCCCGTTCGTAGGAGAGCCTGCGGCGGCCGGTCTCGGGGCACAGGTCGCCGGGGGCGGGCCGGCGGCCGGGGCCGGGCCTGCGCTCGGACAGGAACAGCGGGCCGCGACGACGGCCCGCGACGAGCTGGGGAATGAGCTCGGCGGTGCCCGACCGCCAGTGAATCCAGCGGGACCCCGGCGCCCTGCCGCGCATCCCCGCCAGGTCGAGGTCCTCGACGTTGAGCGCGAGCACCGAGCCGATCCCGGCCGCGCTCTCGTGGAGCATCAGCCACAGGGCGCGCTCGCGCGGGGCGAGATCCTGCCGCTTCCACAGCGCCTCGACGCGCGGCGGCTCCATGGGACGGGTGCGCGACCGGGGTTCGGGCCGGCGACCGATCCCGGCGGCCAGGTCCTCGCCCAGCCGGCCCCGGTCCGCGGCCCAGCAGGAGAAGGAGCGGACGGCACCTCGGTGCCTGTTCCACGTCGCGGCGGCGGCGCTCTCCCAGGCGGCGGCGAAGACCTCGGCGACCTGTCCGGCGGTCACGCCCCGCAGCGGGATGTCGTCGCCGAGATCGCGGCGGAGCCGGCTCATGGTCTGGCGGTAGGAGCGGACGGTCGCGGCGTCCAGGTCGGCGCGGGCCAGGAAGGCACTCGCGGCCTCGGCCAGGGTGACCGCGCTCTCCGGCCTGGCGGCGTCCGCGCAGGTCTGGGCGCGTTCCAGCAGGATCGTGCGTTCGGGCACGTTGAGAGTGAGCGCCGCGGCCCGTTCGAACTCCCGCCGGGCCTCCTCGTGGCGACCGAGCCTGACCAGCAGGTCGCCGCGCACGCTGGGCACCCGATGGTAGCCCTTGAGCGCCGGCTCGGCCGCCAGGGTGTCGACGAGCGCCAGCCCCGCCTCGGGACCGTAGGCCATGGCCAGCGCGACCGCCCGGTTGAGCTGCACGACCGGGGTGGGCAGCACCCTGACGAGGGTTTCGTAGAGGGCGGCGATCTGCGCCCAGTCGGTCTCCTCCGCCGTACGGGCCCGCGCGTGACAGACCGCGATGGCGGCCTGCAGCACGTACGGGCCGAGAGGTCCGCCGGATTGCCTGGCACGCAGCAGTGCCGCGAAGCCCCGGCGGATGAGGAGCTGGTCCCAGCGTCCGCGGTTCTGCTCGTGCAGCGCGACGGGCTCCCCCGACGGCCCCGTCCTGGCGGCCAGCCGGGATGCCTGGAGCTCCATCAACGCGATCAGTCCGTGTACCTCGGCCTCGCCGGGCGCGAGCCCGGCCAGCAGGCGGCCCAGGCGCAGCGCCTCCTGGCAGAGGTCCTGGCGCATCCAGCCGTCGCCCGCGCTCGCCGCGTACCCCTCGTTGAACACCAGGTAGATGACCTCGAGGACCGACGACAGGCGCGCGGCCCGGTCCGGCCCCGTGGGGACCTCGAAGGGGACCCCGAGTTCGGCGAGGGTGCGTTTGGCCCGGACGACGCGCTGCGCGACGGTCGGCTCGGAGACGAGAAAGGCCCTCGCGATCTCGTCGGTGCGCAGGCCACCGAGCAGCCGCAACGTCAACGCCACCCGGGACTCGGCGGACAACGCCGGGTGGCAGGAGACGAACATCAGGCGCAGGACGTCATCGCCCACCTCGTCGTCGAGTGCCGCGTCGGTCTCGGCCTCGGTGCCGTCCGGCCTGGTGGCGAGCTCGTGGGCGAGCTGCTCGTGCCCGCGCTCGAGCCGCTCGCCGCGCCGCAGGTGGTCGATGGCGCGACGTTTCGAAACGGCCATGAGCCAGGCACCCGGATTATCCGGAACGCCTGAGTCGGGCCACCGTTCGAGGGCGGCGAGGAGCGCGTCCTGCGCGAGCTCCTCGGCCAGCCCCACGTCGCCCAGCATCCGGACGAGTCCGGCGATGATCCTCGCCGACTCCATCTTCCAGACCTCGTCGACCGCCCGATGGGCGTCCCGGGACATCACGGGCTCGATCACAGCACCCGCCGGGCCGGGCACGCAAGCGCCCGATCAGTCCTGTGGGCCGAAGACCTGCTGGATGGTGCCCTCACCCTCTCCGATGATCTTCCAGAAGCGCCGGGAGAGCTCGATGGCCTCCTGCTGCGAGCGCGCCTCGATGAGCGCGAAGCTGACGATGGCCTCCTTCGTCTCGGTGAACGGCCCGTCGGTGACGGTCATCTCGCCACCGGAGGCCGAGATGTGGAGGCCGACCGGGTCCAGGCCGCCGGTCGCCAGCAGCACCCCCGCCCGGGTCATCTCCTCGACGAACGCGGCCATCTCCGCGTGAACCGCCTCGCTCGGGGGTGCCGCGTCGCCGCCCTTGGTGGTCATCAGGAATCGCATCTTCATATCTCCTTCGGGTGATCAGAGAACCGATCCTCGCCGGTTTCCAGCTACGCGTCGATCGGGGCCGGCGAAAATCGACACGCCTCGTCCGACCAGGGCGGCGACCGGATGTGACAGGGAATGCACACCGCCCACGCCTCCGCCGGGTTTCGTCCCGGCACCGAGCCGGGTCACGCCGGCGAACCGGCGGCCAGGGAGAAGTAGGCCTCCTCCTCCTGGTCGAAATGGAGGATCAGGACGGCGTACAGGCCGTAGAGGCAGGCGCGCAGGTCGTCGAGCTGCTCCGGGCGCGGCCCGCCGGCCTCGATGAGGGCCAGGTGACTTCCCAGGCGTCGTACCAGGCGTTCGATCTCGGCATGCGCCCTGCTCATGGTCATCACGACCTCCGGGCCGCCCAGCACCTGCCCCATGGCCGGATACAGCCGCTGCTCCTCGGCCCGTTCGTGAGGCAGCAGCCGCTCGGTGAGGAACGCCTGGACCTCTCGCAGCCGGTCGAGTAACGCCGTGGGCGGGGTCCTGCCCAGCTCGTCGGCCGTCTCCCGGATCAGCTCCAGGGTCGGCCGCAGCGAGGAGTGCTCCAGCTCGAAGCGGCGCAGCAGGGATTCGGTGGCGGAGTCCATCACCGGCCGGGTTCCCCGGGTGGGGCGCAGCGCCCGTAGCGCGTTGAGGATCACCGCGATGTCGATGCCCTCCTGCAGCAGGGCGCCGGCCGCGGGTGGCAGGGCGCCGGCCGCGGCGGCCACCATGGCCAGCAGTGACAGCGCCATCCCGGTGGCCGCGCTCTGCACGGCGATGTGCCGGGAGCGGCGGGCGACGTCCATCGCGTCGGCGAGCCGGTCCAGGCGGTCGGTGGTGAGCACCACGTCCGCGGCCTGGGTGGAGGCGGCGGACCCCCGGGCCCCCATCGCCACTCCGACGTCGGCCGCCGCCAGGGCCGGGGCGTCGTTGATCCCGTCGCCCACCATCACGGTCACCGCGTCGGCCGCCTCCCGCCGTACCGCCTCGACCTTGGCCGCGGGGGTCTGCTCGGCGAGCACCCGGTCGATGCCGAGTACCACGCCCACGCTCTCGGCGACCTCGGCCCGGTCTCCGGTGAGCATGACCACCCGCTCGATGCCCGCGGCGCGCAGCCGCCGCAGCGTCCGCGCGGCGTCGGCCCGGATGGCGTCGCGAAGCAGGATCACCCCTGCCGCCCGGCCGTCCAGCGTCACCCAGACGGTCATGGCCCCGTCCAGCGCGGCCCGCGCCCGCTGGATCCGCTCCCATTCCGAAGGCGAGGAGGTCGTCGCCTTGCCGACCTCTATCAGGTGCCCGTCCACCACCCCCGTGGTGCCGGTGCCCGGCCTCTCCTGGATCTCGGCCGGTTGCGGCAGCTCGGCACCGCGCGCGCGGGCCGCGTCGACGATCGCGGCGGCGAGCACGTGCGACGACATCTGATCCACCGCGGCGGCCAGGCGCAGCACGTCGTCGGTACGGACACCGGGCGCGGCCACGACGTCGATCACCCGGGGCCGGCCGGCGGTCAGCGTCCCGGTCTTGTCCAGGATGAGCGTGCGTGCCTGGCCCAGCCGCTCCAGTGCTCCACCACCCTTGACCACCACGCCGTGCCGTGCCGTGCGGGACAGCCCGGAGGCGATGGCCGCGGGTGCGGCGAGCAGCAGCGGGCAGGGGGTGGCGACGACCAGTACCGCGACGGCCCGTACCGGCTGGCCGGACAGCAGCCAGGCGGTCGCCGCCAGCAGCAGGGTGACCGGCAGGAACCAGGAGGCGAACCGGTCGGCGAGCCGCACGACGGGGGCGCTGTCGGTCTCCGTCTGCCGCGCCAGCCGCACCACTCCCGCGTAGGCGCTGTCGGCCGCGGTCCGGGTGGCCCGCAGGTCGAAGGCGGCACCGGCGTTCACCACACCGCTGCGCACCCCCTCCCCCGAGGCGTACTCCACCGGTACCGACTCCCCCGTCAGCGCCGACTCGTCCAGCAGCGCGAGATCGCCCGCCACCGCGCCGTCGACGGGGACCATCTCCCCGCTGGGTACCAGCAGCAGGTCTCCCGGGCGAACCTGCTCGACCGGTACCAGGTCCGGCACCCCGTTCTGGTAGCGCCGGGCCGAGTGCGGTGCCCGTTCGTACAGGGCGGTCAGGTCGTGGCGGGCCCGGCGCAGGGCGTGCTCCTCCAGTGCCCGCCCGGTGGCGAGCATCACGCCGATCAGGGCACCGGCGAGGTACTCCCCCACGGCGAGCGCTCCGGCCAGGGCGAGGACGGCGATGGCGTCCACGCCCATCCGGCCGTTCCGCAGCGCCGACACCACCCATCCCGTCGCGGGCACCAGTGACACGCCAGTGACCAAGGCCCACACGATGTCGGCGGCCGCCTCCGCGCCGGTCAGGCGGAGCGCGAGACCGGCCAGCAGTCCGGCCACTGTGCCCACCAGAAGGGCGACGGCCATCAAACGTCCCATTTTCCCAGCCTCCTGACGAGCCGTGCCGGGATCAGGACCTTCGGCCGCCTGGCAGGGCGACGATCACGATCCGACCACCGCCACCGGGCAGTGCGCGTGGTGCAGCACGCCGTGACTGATCGACCCCAGCAGGGCCGAGCCGAATCTGCCCATTCCCCGCGTGCCGACGACGACGAGGTCCGCGGCGGCCGAGGCTTCGCAGATGGCGGCGGCCGGGTGCCGGCACACCACTGTCTGCTCCACCTCGACCAGCGGGTACCTCTCCCGCCAGGGCGTGAGCGCGCCGGCGGCGATGCTCCGCGCACCGGCGAAGATGTCCTCGACCAGCGGCGCGTACGCGATGGCACCGGGCCCCATGACGGGCACCTGCCAGGCGTGGATCGCCCGTAGCCGGGCGCCGCGCCGGACGGCCTCGGCGAAGGCGTACCCCAGTGCCGCCGTCGAGTGGGCAGAGCCGTCGAAACCGACGACGACCTGGCCGCGGGCCGGCTCCCACGCCCCCCTGACGATGACGATCGGCGCGGCCACGTGCCCGGCCAGGGACAGGGAGACCGACCCGAGCAGCAGCCCGGTGAACCCACCCAGCCCTCGGCTGCCCACCACGATCTGCTCGGCGCCCTCGGCCTCGCGCCGAAGGATCTCCGTCACCCGGCCCTCCCGCAGCACGCTCTCCACCTCCAGGTGGGGTGTGCGCCCACGCACCACGGCGACCGCGCTCTCCAGCACCCCCCGGCAGTGCTCGGCCACGGAATCCCGGAAGCCGGGCGGGGTCTGCAGCGGGATGTCGTAGGTCCACGGTTCGCACACGTACACGATCCGCAGCGCGCACCCGCGCCGTACCGCGTCATCGGCGGCCCAGGCGACCGCGCCCTCCCCGTGGGCCGAGCCGTCCGTACCCACCACCACCTGCGCCGTCATGTCGCCCCCCTCGGACTCCCCCTCCATCCGACCGCGTGGCGGCGTTCGCCGTAGCGGACCAATGCCCCTTTCACCAGGGACTTCCGCCCCCTGTCGCGGGCCGTTGCCCGCGGAATGGGTATTGTCGGTCATAGCAGACCGTGCAGTCTCCCCGGCCCGGCCGGCAAGATCGAAAGATCTTTCCGGACCGGCGTCCTCATCGTATGACGATCCCCCCAAGGTATGGATTTCCGTACCGTCAGCGTGTTGCCAAGGAATCAGGGGCAGAAGGGGGACGGCCCGTGAACGCCGTTGTGATGGAATCGCTGGAACCACTCGTCGCTGGACTGCGATCCGAAGGTTTCACCGTCGTCGGGCCGACGGTCCGGGACGGCGCCATCCGGTTCGCCGAACTCTCCCATTCCGCGCAACTGCCTGCGGGGCGGGGCGACGATCAACAGCCTGGGCACTACCGGCTGACCGAGCGTGATGACGAACTGGTGTTCGGTTTCGCCGCCAGTCCCGACTCCGCCAAGCGTTACACCCAGCCGCCCCGCCAAGCGCTGTTCCGGATGCGCGAGGCGGAGGTGGAGGAGACCCGGAGCCAAGCGCCCCGCATCGCGCTGCTGGGGGTGCGCGCCTGCGACCTGGCCGCGATCGCCGTACAGGATCGGGTGTTCCTCGGCGGCAGGCATCCCGATCCGGCCTACCGCGAGCGGCGCGAGGCGCTGTTCCTCATCGCGGTGAACTGCGCGGTGCCCGGGGGCACCTGCTTCTGCGTCTCCATGGGCACAGGACCGAAGGCCACCGCCGGGTTCGATCTGGCGCTCACCGAACTGAGCGCCCCGCACCGGTTCCTGGTCGAGACGGGAAGCGAGCGGGGCGCGGAGGTCGTCGCGCCGCTCCCGCACCGGCCCGCCGGCGACGACGACGTCACGGCCGCCGAGGAGGTCTCCCGCGTCGCCGCCACCCGGATGGGCCGCCAGGTGGACACCGACAACATCCAGGAGCGCCTGGCCGCGGCGCACGACTCGCCGCGCTGGACCGAGGTCGCCTCCCGCTGCCTGGCCTGCACCAACTGCACGATGGTCTGCCCCACCTGCTTCTGCACCACGGTTGAGGACGCCACCGACTTCAGCGGCGGGGAGGCGGAGCGGACGGAGGTGTGGGACTCCTGCTTCACGCTGGACTTCTCCGAGGTCGCCGGCTCTCCCGTACGCGGTTCGGGATCCGCCCGCTACCGGCAGTGGCTGACGCACAAGTTCTCCACCTGGTTCGACCAGTTCGGCATGTCCGGCTGCGTGGGCTGCGGCAGGTGCATCACCTGGTGCCCGACCGGCATCGACGTCACCGAGGAGCTCGGATGCATCCTATGACGCCGGCGCCCTACCGGGTGCGCTCGCGCCGCCCGGACCGGGCCGACACGGTGACCTTGACCCTCGGGCCGCTGGAGGGCCCCTGCCCGCCGTTCCTGCCGGGCCAGTTCACGATGATCTACGCCCCCGGTGTCGGGGAGATCCCGGTCTCGATCAGCGGCCGGGCCCGCGCGGGCGGGTACCTGCAGACGATCCGCGCGGTGGGCGCGGTCAGCGGGGCACTGTGCCGGACCAGACCCGGCGATGTCGTGGGCGTTCGCGGGCCGTACGGCACGGCCTGGGACGTGCCGGCCGCGGCGGGACTGGACGTGGTCGTCGCCGCGGGCGGCCTCGGGCTGGCCGCGCTGCGGCCGGTCGTCCGCGAGCTGGTCGCCCACGGCTCCCGGTACGGCCGGATCAGCGTGATCGTCGGCACCCACACGCCGGCGACCCTGATCTACCCCGCCGAGCTGGCCCGCTGGCGCGAGGCCTGCGGCATCGACGTCCAGGTGACCGTGGATCACCCCGACCGCGCCTGGAAGGGGCCGGTGGGGCTGGTCACCCGGCTGATCGACCAGATCGTCTTCGATCCCCGCCGCACCTTCGCCTTCGTCTGCGGCCCGGAGGCCATGATGCGGGCGACCGCGGCCAGGCTGGTACGGCGGGGCGTCCCGGCGCGGCGGGTGGCCCTGTCGGTGGAGCGCAACATGAAGTGCGGCGTCGGCCGCTGCGGCCACTGCCAGCTCGGCCCGCTGCTGACCTGCCTCGACGGCCCGGTGCTGAGCTACGAGCGGGCGGCCGGGCTGCTGGCCGTGGAGGAACTGTGATGGCCGGCCCCGCGGCCACGCGCCGGCGTCCACGGCTGGCGGTGTGGAAGTTCGCCTCCTGCGACGGTTGCCAGCTCACCGTGCTGGACTGCGAGGACGAGCTGCTGTCGATCGCCGCCGAGGTGGACATCGCCTACTTCCTGGAGGCCTCCAGCGCGACCGGGCGCGGCCCCTACGACCTGTCACTGGTCGAGGGGTCGATCACCACTCCGGCCGACCTGCGGCGGATCCGGCACGTGCGCCGCGTGTCGAAGCGCCTGGTGACGATCGGCGCCTGCGCGACCGCGGGCGGCATCCAGGCGCTACGCGACTTCGCCGACGTACGCGAGTTCGCCTCGATCGTCTACGCCCGTCCCGACTACATCGCCACACTGGAGCGTTCCACTCCGATCTCCGCCCACGTACCGGTGGACTTCGAGCTGCGCGGGTGCCCCATCGACGGCCGACAGCTGCTGGAGGTCGTCTCGGCCTTCCTGGCCGGACGGCGCCCCTGTGTACCGGCCCACAGCGTCTGCGTGGAATGCAAGGCCCGGGGCAACGTCTGCGTCATGGTGGCCCACGGCACCCCCTGCCTGGGCCCGGTCACCCAGGCCGGCTGCGGAGCGCTCTGCCCGGCGTTCAACCGGGGCTGCTACGGCTGCTTCGGCCCGATGGAGAGCCCCAACACCCGGGCGCTCAACGCGCAACTACGCGAGCTCGGCATGAGCACCCCCGAACTGGTGCGCGTCTACCGGACGTTCAACGCCACCGAGGAACCCTTCCGCCAGGCGTCCGAGGAGGCCGGAGATGACGCATAGGTCGATCAGGATCGGTGCCCTGACCCGCGTGGAGGGCGAGGGATCCCTGCTGGTGCGCGCCCGCGACGGCCGCGTCACCGACGTGGAACTGAACATCTACGAGCCGCCGCGCTTCTTCGAGGCGCTGCTGCGTGGCAGGGCCCACACCGAGCCGCCCGACATCACCGCCCGTATCTGCGGGATCTGCCCGGTGGCCTACCAGATGAGCGCCTGCCAGGCGATCGAGTCCGCCTGCGGGGCGGAGGTGACCGGGCCGCTCCGGGACCTGCGGCTGCTGCTGTACTACGGCGAGTGGATCGAGTCGCACGCCCTGCACATCCACCTGCTGCACGCCCCCGACTTCCTGGGCTACGACAGCGGCGTGGCCATGGCGGCCGACCACCGTCCCGTCCTGGAACGGGGACTGGCGCTGAAGAAGGCGGGCAACGAGCTGGTGGCGGCCCTCGGCGGGCGGGCGATCCACCCGGTCAACGTGCGGGTGGGCGGCTTCTACCGGGTGCCCGCCCGCACCGAGCTCGCACCGGTCGCCGAACGGCTGCGCCACGCCCGCGACCAGGCGCTGGCGACGGTGGAGTGGGTGGCCGGGTTCGACTTCCCCGACGTGGAGCACGACTACCGGTTTCTCGCGCTGAGCCATCCCGCCGAGTACGCCATCCTGTCCGGCTCGATCTCGGTCAGCGACGGCACCGCCTTCGCCGCGTCCGACTGGCCCGCCCACGTCGTGGAGGAGCAGGTGCCGTGCTCCACCGCCCTGCACGCCCGGCTCGACGGATCCACCGGCTATCTGGTGGGGGCTCTGGCGCGCTACGCCCTGAACGCGCACCTGCTGTCACCGCTGGCCCGGTCGGCGGCCTCGGACGCCGGACTCGGCCCCGTCTGCCGCAACCCGTTCCGCAGCATCGTGGTCCGGGCCGTGGAGATCCTGCACGCCTGCGACGAGGCGTTGCGGATCATCGAGAACTACACCGAGCCGGACGCGCCCTCGGTTCCGGTCGACCCCCGTCCCGGAGTCGGCCACGGCGTCTCCGAGGCCCCGCGCGGCACGCTCTACCACCGCTACCGGATCGACGACGCGGGGCTGATCGCCGAGGCCGACATCGTGCCACCGACCTCGCAGAACCAGGCCCGCATCGAGATGGACCTGCGCCACCTCGTCGAGCCCCGCCTCGACCTGCCGCAGGTGGAGCTGGCGGCGCTGTGCGAGCGGACGGTACGCAACCACGACCCGTGCATCTCCTGCTCGGCCCATTTCCTGGACCTGCGGCTGGACCGCTGAGGCCGGTTTCCGACAGGGGGATTCATGCACGAGCAGATCGTCATCGGAATCGGCAACGAGTTGCGGGGCGACGACGCCGCCGGGCTGGAGGTGGCCCGGCTGTTGCGCGGCGTGCTTCCGCCCGAGATTCCCGTGGTCGAGAACGGAGGTGATCCGGCCGAGCTGATCGAGGCGTGGACGGGTGCGGGCCTGGCGATCGTGATCGACACGGTGCTCTCCGGCGCGCCCCCGGGTACGGTGCGCCGGAGCACCGTCCTCGGCCCGGCCGCCTCCTCTCGGGATGCCCACCGGACGCCTCCCGCCCTCGGGCACGGCAGTTCCCATGCCCTGGGCGTCGCCGACGCCGTCGCGCTCGGCCGGACTCTCCGCCGCCTGCCCCGCGAGCTCGCGCTCTACACCGTCGAGGGCGCCGATTTCGGGCTCGGGGCCCCGGTCACCCCGGCGGTGAGACAGGCCATCGGGAAGCTCGCCGAGACCGTGGCCGGCCTTGTCGGCCCGGAGCGGGCGCGGTAGCGCCGGAGAACCGGGGAATTCCCCGGCGACGCGACGGCCGAGAGGAGTCACGCCCAGCCGACCGGCGCCACGAGGTCGAGCACTCCCCGGGCCAGGACGAGGGCGGCCACGACGAGGACGAGGTAGGCGAACCAGCGGCGCAGGCGCTCGGCGTCCAGGTGGCGGCCCAGGCGGGCGGCGGCCAGCGATCCGGCCACCGCGGCCGTCGTGAAGGCCCCGATGACCGTGTAGTCCAGGCCGGCGCCATCGGCGTGGGCGACGAACCCGGCCGCCGAGTTGACCACCACGATGAGCAGCGAGGTGCCGACCGCGGCCGTCATCGGCAACCCCAGCGCCAGCACCAGGGCCGGGATGATGAGGAACCCGCCGCCGACGCCGAACAGGCCGGTCAGCGCGCCCACGGCCGCGCCGGCGGCGACGGACCTGGGCAGGCAGCTGCGCCAGTTCACCCCGCCGCCGGGCAGTGCGCAGGCCCCGCCGGCCGGGGCGTCGCCGGCCAGCATCCGCCGGCCGGCCACCGCCATGAGCGCGGCGAACCCGATCAGGATCGCCTGCGGGGGCAGCATCCGGTTGATCGCGGCGCCTCCGAACGCGGCCAGGGCCCCGGCGCCGCCGAACACCGCGGCGATGCGCCAGCGCACCTGTCCGGCCCGGATGCGAGGCAGCACGGCGGTGGCCGAGGAGACGCCCACCACCAGCAGCGAGGCCGGCACCGCCGAGGCCGGCGGCAGGCCCGCCCCGTACACCAGGGCGGGCAGCGCCAGGATCGACCCGCCGCCCCCCAGCAACCCGAGCAGGACGCCGATCATCGCGCCCAGGCCGAGCGCCGCCGTCAAGAGGTCGCCTCCCGTTGCGCCAACCGGCCCAGCACCGCCTCCAGGCTGGGCCGGCGGGGACCTCGGTTGTAGGGGAGTTTGGCCAGCAGCATGCCCATCGCGCAGGTGTTGGAGAGCGCGGCGAAGGTCAGCCCGCCGCCGATCGCGGCGGCGAGCCATTTGGCCGGGGGGAACAGCGTGCTGGCCAGGATCGAGGTCAGCACCAGGGATCCGGCCACCAGACGCACCTGGCGTTCCAGCTCCCAGCGGGCCCGGCCGGTACGGAGCGGCGCGCCGGTCCCCTGCCAGGCGAGGATGCCCCCTTCCAGGAGGCGCGGGGCCGCCTGTCCAGCTCCGGACAGGGCCGCCGCGGCCTGCGCGGCGCGTTGCCCGGAGCGGCAGACGAGCACCACCTGCTCCCACCGGGGGCCCTCCAGGTGGGCGCGCAGCCGTGCACGGTGCTCGCGCAGCAGATCCAGTGGCACGTTGACCGAGCCGGGGATGTGGGCGGTCTCGAACTCACCGGGGGTGCGCACGTCGATCAGCCGGGGCGCGGGTCCGGAGTCCATCAGGTTGCGCAGGGCGGCCACATCCAGCGTGGCGGGCCTGTCGGGGTGAATGGTCATGAGGTCTCCTCGATGGTCAGGCCGCTTTCGGCCGCTTGGGCGTAGTCGTCATCGATGTGTACGACCCGGCGGCCGGCGCGGGTCAGCAGGCTGCTCGCGGCGGCGGCCCGGTAGCCGGAGCCGCAGTGCACCCACACCGTCCCGTCCGGGATCTCGGCCAGGCGGTGCGGTAGTTCGGGCAGCGGGAGGTGCGTCGCGCCGTCGATGTGCCCGGCGCGCCATTCGTTGCGCAGCCGCACATCCAGCACGACGTCGGGGGCGGGCAGATCGCGCACGTCACGGCCGTCGCGCACGGCGGCCAGTTCGGCGAACGTGGCGACGGTCAGCTCACCCAGCCTGGCGCCGTCGCCGTCGGCCCACTGCTCGGGGGTACCGGTCGCGGCGGCGGCCGGACGGTCGATGCCGATGCGCGCCAGCTCGCGCTGGGCGGCGGCCACCTGCTCCGCTGATTCGCCCAGCAGCGTGATGGGCGCCCCCCAGGGGGCCATCCAGCCCAGCCAGGTCGACATCGGGCCGTCCAGGCCGAAGCTCAGCGTTCCGGCCAGGTGCCGCCGGGTGAACGCCTTGCGCGAGCGCAGGTCCACCACCCACTCACCGGCGTCGATACGCGCGCGCAGCCCGGCGGCGTCGGCCCGCCTCGCCGGGGTCAGATCGACCAGGTCCGCGCCGGCGGTGTTCCTGGCGCCCATGTGGGCGTAGTAGGCGGGGTAGGCGTCCAGCCCGGCGAGGGTCTGGGTGACGAAGTCGTCGGCCTCCAGCCGCAGCGCCGGGTTGGCGCCGCGCTCGTGTCCCATCGTCGAGGATGCGGCGTCGGTCTGGGTGGCCGAGCAGAAGCTGCCGAATCCGTGGGTGGGCCAGACCTGCGTACCGTCGGGCAGCAGGTCGGCCAGCCGTCGCACCGAGGCGTGCTGGTGCCGGGCCAGGGCGTGGGCGTGCCGGGCGCCGAGCAGGTCGGTGCGGCCGGTGGTGCCGAACAGCAGCGACCCGCCGGTGAACACTCCCATCGGCCCGCCGGGACCGCCGAGCACGTAGGACAGGTGGTGGAAGGTGTGCCCGGGGGTGGCCACCGCGGAAAGGCGCATCGACGGTGACAGCGCCATCTCGTCGCCGTCGCTCACGGGCACCCGGTCGAAGGCGACCTCGTCGGCCGCCGCCACCAGGTAGGCCGCGCCCGTCAGTCTGGCCAGGGCCAGCCCGCCGGAGACGTAGTCGTTGTGCAGGTGGGTCTCGGCCACGTGGGTGACGCGCACGCCCAGCCGACCGGCCAGGGCCAGGATCCGGTCGATGTCCCGTTGCGGGTCGACCACCAGCGCCACCCGCCCGTCGTGGGCCAGGTAGCTGCGGTCCCCCAGCGAGGAGGTCTCCACCACCACTGTCTCGATCGTCGTCATCGTCGCCTCTCACTTCGTCGTTGTTGTCTTAGCCAGCAGGTGAGGACCGGCCAGGCCCGGTTTTCACGCCGGTCGGCGAACTCTCGCCGGATGGGTGTCCGGCGTCGCCGCGGCGCCCCGCCCGAGGCTCCGTCACGGAGGGCGTTCAGGCCACTTCGGTGCGAATATACCCCGGGGGGTATCTTTTGGACAGAAAGGCGCCACGCCTCCCACCGCCCCGCCCGCCGCGCGACGGGCGGGGCGATGGTGTCACGACGCCGGTGTCACGACAGGGCCAGGAACAGTTTCTCCAGCCGCTCCTGGCTGATCGGCGGCTGCTCGCCGCGCTCACGCGCCATCTGGCACTGCTGCATGCCCGTCGATATGATCTTGAATCCGGCTCGGTCCAGCGCCTTGGAGACCGCCGCCAGCTGGGTCAGCACCCGCTCGCAGTCGTCCCCGTTCTCGATCATCGCGATCACTCCGCCCAACTGCCCCTGGGCCCGCTTGAGTCGTGTCAGCGCGTCCGACAGGACCGTCGCGTCCATCTCCATCCCGCCCCACCTCCGCTCCCAATATACCCCGGGGGGTACATGGGTGCGGTGTGAGAGACCTCACGCCGGCGGTCCGAGGTGACCGGTGAACCAGTCGCGGGCGAGGGCGGCGACGTTTTCGAGTGCCCCCGGCTCTTCGAACAGGTGGGTGGCGCCGGGGACGACCTGGAGCAGGCTCTCGCAGCGCAGCCGTTCCTGCGCGGCCCGGTTGAGGTCGAGCACCACCCCGTCGGCACCTCCCACGATCAGCAGGGTCGCCGCCCGCACCTCGGGCAGCCGCGGCCCGGCCAGATCGGGCCGCCCGCCCCTGGAGACGACGGCGGTGACCTCGGAGCCCGGCTCCGCCGCCGCCCACAGCGCGGCCGCCGCTCCGGTGCTCGCCCCGAAGTAGCCGACGGGGAGGCCCGCCGCCCAGGGTTGATCGCCCAGCCAGCCGGTCACCCGGACGAGCCTTTCTGCCAGCAGCCCGATGTCGAACACGTTGCCTCTGTCGGCCCCCTCATCCAGGGTGAGCAGGTCGAACAGGAGCGTCCCCAGACCGGCGCCGTTGAGCACGCCGGCCACGTACCGGTTACGCGGGCTGTGCCGGCTGCTGCCGCTGCCGTGCACGAACACCACCACTCCCCCGGCGCCGGGCGGGACGACGAGCTGGCCCGGCAACTCGACCTGCCCGGCGTCCACCAGGACCTCCTCGTCGCGGCCCGGCGGATCGGAGGCCGCGTTCCCGCCGCGTTCCCCTGCCGCTGGCGCGGCCCTTCGGAGCAGCTCGGCCACCTGCTCATCGGTGGTCTGGGAAAAATTGACGTACCAGACGCCGACCGCCAGCAGGCGTTCCGGTGTCCGCAGGCAGACCACCTCGTCGGCGACCTCGCGCAGGCTCGCGATCGTCTCCGGTGACCCCACCGGCACCGCCAGCACCACCCGTGAGGCACCCCGCGCCCGGGCGACCTGGCAGGCGACACGCGCCGTCCCCCCGGTGGCGACCCCGTCGTCCACCACGATCGCCGTACGGCCCGTCAGGTCCACCGGAGCGCGGTCGCCGCGCAGTTGGCGCGCACGGCGCAGGACCTCGGCCCGCTCATACTCCTCCACCTCGGCCGTCTCCGCATAGGTGAGCTCCGTGAGCAGCACGATGTCGTGGTTGATGACGCGGACCCCGCCCTCCCCCACGGCGCCGAACCCGAGTTCCGGCTGGAACGGCACCCCGAGCTTGCGGACCACGATCACGTCCAATGGCGCGTCAAGGGCCTGGGCCACCTCGAACGCCACCGGCACGCCGCCCCTGGGCAGCCCCAGAACGACCACTTCCTCATCGGCACCGACAGACCCGCGTAACCGCTCGGCCAGCCGCAGGCCCGCATCCTGACGATCGGCGAACACCGCGTCCCCCCTTCCGACGCCCCGCACACCTCCGCTTGCCGGCGGGACCTCGAGATCACGCCGCGACCGGAAACGGCGCCCGGCTCCGCCGGGCGACCGGCCGCTCATCGGCCACCGCGGCCCCCTCGCGGCCGGCGGCGGGAATCTCGCCCCTCGGCCCCACCGTCAGCCGCCGGCATGTCCCGGCGGGCAGGGCCGAAGATCCCGGCTCGCAGCCTCATATAGGAGAACAACCGGCCGGGCGGACCCATTTCACGAGCACCGGCCCGCTTCCCGACGGCTGTCGGAACACCGCTTCCCCGGCGACTCACCGGGGAGGCTCAGGACAAGACGGCGCCCTCGCGCTCTTCGAGCACCCGGCCGTTCTCATCCACGATCTGGTACTCGAGCTGGCGGCAGCCGATGCCCACCTTGCCAAAGGCGGCGATCAGAGCCCTCAGACGGCCCTCCGCCTCGGCGACCGTCGCTGTGGTGAGGGAACCGGACAGCAGATAGTAGGGCTCCTGATCACGGTCGTTTCCGGAGGGGAGGTGGACCCCGGGCTGGGCGTAGAGCGAGATGCTCTCGCTGTCGTAGTCGATTTCCCAGCCGAAGAAGTGGAGCGCGACGCGGACCGGGCCACCCGCCCAGACCTCCAGGACACGCGCCATGGTCATGTGGTCGTCACCGTCAAGAACCCCGGCGTACTCGACGTACTCGATGTCCGCCATGGCCACGATCATCACATGGTGAGCGGCCCGCCCACAAAGCGGGGCGTCAGCGGGAACCCGGAGACGGGGGCACCGAGGCGGTAACGGCGTTGAACACGTACCACGGGCCCTCCGAAGGCCGAACACCGCCAATGACGGGACTTTAGCCCCTAACGTCCCCGGTACGCCGACAGGCAGCCTGAGAGGCATGAAGCTCGACTCGGCAGGCCTTGAAGTGCTTTCCCGGCCGGAGTGCCTCGAACTCCTGGGCTCGGTCTCGATCGGACGGATCGTGTTCACCGACCGTGCCCTTCCGGCCGTGCAGCCGGTCAACTTCGTCCTCGACGACGAGACGGTGGTGATCCGCACCACCATCGGTTCCAAGCTCGCCGCGGCGGCCCGTGACGCGATCGTCGCCTTCGAGGCCGACGATTTCGATCCGTCGGCGCGAACCGGCTGGTCGGTCACCGCGGTGGGGCCCGCGCGAGCCGTGTACGAGTCGCGGGAGATCGAGCGCCTGGCCCGGCTGCCCCTGACCACCTGGGCACCGGCAAGCCGGGACCACTACATCCTGGTGCAGACGGGCCACCTCACCGGCCGCCGGATTTCCCCTAGACCCGTGGACCAGGGCGCCGCGGCGCGCGACTAGAGCGGCACGCTCCAGGTCAGGCTGGTGCCCCCCGTCTCCGGCGAGACGATCTCGAAGAAACCGCCGAGCCGGGTCGCCCGCTCCTGCAGATTGCGCAGGCCGCTGCGCCTGCCGTCGCCGGCCAGCCCGACGCCGTCGTCCCGCACGACGAGGGTGAGCCGGTCGTCCAGCGCCTCGACGGAGACGTCGATCCTCCCGGCCCTGGCGTGCCGTACCGCGTTGGACAGGGCCTCGCGCAGCACCGCCAGCAGGTGGTCGGCGACCTCGGGCGACACGCGGTTGTCGAGCTGCCCGTCCATCCGCAGGCCGGGCATGAAGCCCAGGTGACCACGGGCGCCTTCCAGCATCTCGACGATGCCGGCGCGCAGGCTGGGGGCACCGTCCCCGCCGGGTGTCTGAAGGGCGAAGATGGTGGAGCGGATCTGGCGGATGGTCTCGTCGAGCTCGTCGATGGCGCCCTTCAGGCGGCCGGAGGCCTCCGGTCTCTCGACCAGCCGGACCGTGCTCATCAGTGTCATGGCGACGGCGAACAGCCGCTGGATGACCACGTCGTGCAGGTCCTTGGCGATGCGGTCGCGGTCTTCGAGCAGGCCCAGCCGTTCGGCGTCCTTGCGGCTCTCGGCCAGTTCCAGGGCCACCGCCGCCTGGGCGGCGAAGGCGTGCAGGGTACGCAGCTCCGACTGGACGAACGGGGTGCGGCCCGAGCGCTTGCCGAGTGACAGCACACCGCGCGCGACACCTGCCGCACCCAGCGGGACGGCCCCCACCGGGCCCATCGGCAGATGATCGGAGAACACGTTCCGCAGTTCGCCGGCCTCGTCCGGATCGTTGACCATGAGGGGCTCGCCGTCGGCGAAGGACCGTCCCGCCAGGGAGCCGGCGACCTGGATCTCCACCTGCTCCAGTTGCCCGGCGTTCTCGCCGTCGGCGATCGCCACCCGCAGCAGCTGCCCGCCCGCCTCCGGCAGCAGGATCGCCACGACGTCCGCGCCGGTCATCTGACGGGCGCGCCTGGCCATCAGGGTGAGGACCTCCTGGGGGTCCGCGCCGGACAGCAGACTGGTGGTGATCTCCGAGGACGCGGCCAGCCACGTCTCCCTGCGGCGGGTCTCCTCGAACAGGCGGGCGTTCTCGATCGCCACGCCGGCCGCGGTGGCCAGCGCGACGACGATCGCCTGGTCCTCCTCGTCGAACTCGCCGCCACCGCGCTTCTCGGTGAGGTAGAGGTTGCCGAACACCTCGTCGCGCACCCGGACCGGCACCCCGAGGAAGGAGCCCATGGGGGGATGGCCCGGAGGAAAGCCGTAGGACTCGGGATGGTCGGAGATGCGCGTCAGGCGCAGCGGTCGCGGCTCCTTGATCAGCAAACCGAGCAGGCCGAGGCCGTGCGGCCAGTGCTCGATCCTGGCGATCTCCTCCTCGCTGAGCCCGACCGGGATGAACTGCACCAGCGTGTTCTCCTGGCCGACCACGCCCATCGCGCCGAAACTGGCGTCCACCAGCCTGGTCGCGGTCTCGACGATGCGGCGCAGCACCGTCTCCAGGTCGAGGTCGCTGCCGACCGCCACGACCGCCTCGAGCAGGGCGTGTACGCGGTCGCGGGTGGCGAGTACCGCTTCGAGCCGGAGCTGTAGCTCCGACAGCAGTTCGTCCAGCCGCATGTTCGGAAGCAGGGGATGGGAGTCGGTGTCTGCCATGTTCGGGAGTCTCGCACCAAGACGGCAAAACGCCCACCCCGATCATGGGGTGGGCGTCTTGGGGCCCGGTCAGCGCAGGAAGGGGTAGTTCCGCACCAGGGAGGTGCTGCTCCACCACCTGCCGATGCCGAGGGTGTCACCGGCGCCCGCCATCGCCAGTCCGGCGAGCACGACGATGTAGACGATGTGGTCGTCCATGAACGGGTTGGTGGCCAGGGGCAGCTCGGCGGCCCACATCAGGATCAGCATCAGGCTCCCGGCGACGGCGGCGATCCGCATGCCGGCCCCCAGGATGAGGGCGACGCCGACCCCGAGCAGGCCGAGCATGAACAGCCAGTCGACCCAGACCTGCCCGGCCAGGCTGGAGAAGAGGCCGCCGAGGGCGTTCTCACCGGTGCCCTTGAGGAACCCGGTCGTTGGACTGCCCCCGGCGATCCAGGCGCGGTCGGCGGGGGTGGCGAATCCCCAGCCGAAGGTCTTGTCGAGGAACGCCCACAGGAAGATCCATCCGATCGAGATGCGCGCGATCGCCCAGACGTAGTCGACCGGACGCGTCGCCGCCGAAGGGGTGACGTTCGTGGCGGACTGCTTGGAGGGAACGTCCCGACCGTGCCTGGTGGCCATGACGGCCCCTTTCGGTAGTTTTTCGCGGTCTCTGTTGTGTCTTCATCACATCGTTTTTCAGGGTCGCCACGCAGTGCCGTACGGCTCGCTCCCGGACTGCGAAGGTCATCGTGTTCATGGGACCTTCGGCCTCTCACCCCGCGAACCCTGCCAGGACCCCGCCGACCCCCTGCTAGGACCTGACGACGGCGACGGAGCAGCGGGCGTGGTGCAGGACACCGCGGCTGACCGAACCCAGGAACAGCGAGCCGAGGGCACCGCGGCCGTGGGAGCCGACGACGAGCAGGTCGCAGGTATCGGAGGCGTCACTGAGGGCCTCGACCGCGTGGGCGCGGCGCACGTCCTCGATCACCTTCACCTCGGGGTACCTCTCCCGCCACCCGGTGAGCCGGTCCGTCACGAGCTTGTCGTGGGCGGCGCGGAACTCGTCCATGTCATAGACGATCTCCGGGGCGTAGATGTGCACCGGCACCTGCCAGGCGTAGAGGGCGCGCAGGGTGCTGCCGCGCAGCCTGGCCTGCTCGAAGGCGTAGGCGAGGGCGGGCTCGCAGGCCTCGGAGTCGTCGAGGCCGACCGTGATCTCGCCGTGTGTCCCGGTCCGGCCCGGACGGACGACGACGACCGGGCAGTGCACGTGGCCGGCGACGTGGACGCTGACCGAGCCGATCACGGCTCCGGCGAACCCGCCGAGTCCCCTGGTCCCCACGACGAGCTCCGTGGCGTCCTTTCCCTGCTCGCGCAGGACCAGCGCCGGCGATCCATCGATCAGCTTGGTGGTCACCTCGATGCCGGGTTGCCGGGAGCGGGCCGTCTCCTCCGCGGCGGCCAGCACCTTCCGGGAGGACTCGGTCACCGCGTCCTCCCACTCGGGGGCGGGGAACTTGGGGATGTCGTTCGGCCAGCGCTGCACGGCGGTGACGATGCGCAGTGGCAGGCCCGTCCGGGCGGCGTCGTCAGCCGCCCACTCGACGGCGGCGGTCGCGTTACCGGAGCCGTCGGCTCCAACAATGATCAGGTTAGACATCGATCCTCCTTATTCCCATAAGACCTTTGCCAAACCTGCCGATCCCAGGGCCGGAAGTCCCTTTCGGCCCGCGTGGCGGCAGGGCCTTTCGTCACCCCGCGGCGAAACCGGACAGCGCCGCGGCGTCGAGGAGAGGCTGCGGGAAACCCCGTCTCCCGGCGCCGGCGACGTCCGCCGACCGGGTCAGCCGCGGGTGAGCACCACCTTGAGCGCCCCGGTCTCCTGGGGGTGGGAGAACACCTCGTAGGCCTTCTCCATGTCGTGCAGCGCGAAGTGGTGGGTGACGAACCTGCCGCCGTCCAGCAGGCCCGCCCCGAGCATGCTCAGCAGCGTCGGCGTGGAGTAGGTGTCGACCAGGCCGGTGGTGAAGGTGAGGTCGCGTGCCCACAACTCCTCAAGGTGCAGGGTGACGGGCCTGCCGTGCACGCCGACGTTGGCGACGTGGCCGCCCGGCCTGACCAGGCGGGCGCAGAGCTCGAAGGTCTCCGGCACGCCGACGGCCTCGATGGCGACGTCGGCGCCCAGGCCGCCGGTCAGCTCGGCGACCTTCCCGGCGGGATCACCGTCCGCGCCGATCACCACATCCGCCCCGAAGCGGGTGGCCGCCTCCAGCCTGGCCTCGGCCAGGTCGACGGCGATGACGCGGCTGGGGCTGTAGAGGCGGGCGGTGGTGATCGCGGCCAGGCCGATCGGGCCCGCGCCCACGACGACCACGGTGTCGCCGGGGGCGACCCTGCCGTTCAGCACACCGACCTCGTAGGAGGTGGGCAGGATGTCGGCCAGCATGAGCACGGCCTCGTCGCCGATCCCCTCGGGCACGAAATGGGTCGAGGTGTCGGCGAAGGGAACGCGTACGAACTCGGCCTGCGTCCCGTCGATGTGGTGGCCGAGGATCCAGCCGCCGCCGCCCAGGCACTGCCCGTAGGAGCCCGTACGGCAGTAGCGGCACCGCCCGCACGCCGAGACGCACGAGACCAGGACGCGGTCGCCTGGCTTCAGCGCGGCCCCGGCGCCGACCTCGGTGACCGTGCCGACCGCCTCGTGGCCCAGGATCCGGCCCGGCTCGACGGCCGGCACGTCCCCTTTGAGGATGTGCAGGTCGGTGCCGCAGATCGTCACCGCGTCGACGCGGACCACCGCGTCCGTGGGCGTCTGGACGCCCGGCTCGGGGACCTCCTGCCACGATCTCCTGCCGGGGCCCTGATAGACCAGCGCTTTCATGATCCACCCCTTCGCCTCTCGCCGCCGTCAGGCGGATGTGGCCCTCTCCGGCCGTCCGGTCAGGTGTGCCGGGGTGTCGTGACGGCGGGTGTCACGACCAGCGGGCAGACGGCGTGCTGCAGCAGCGAGTGGCTGACCGAGCCCAGCAGCAGTCCCGCGAGGTCCCCGCGACCACGTGATCCCACGACCAGCAGATCGGCCTGTGCCGAGGCGTTCTTCAGCACATCCACCGGATGCCCTTGCTCCATCTGCTCGGTGACCTTGACATCCGGATAGCGCTCTCCCCAGCCGGCCAGCGCCTCGGCCAGCAGCCGCCGTTCCCCCTCGGCCGCCTCCTCGGCGGACGTCGGGGCGAACGGCCTTCCGCCGACGACGGGCTGGTTCCAGGCGTGCACCGCCCGCAGGCCGGCACCGCGCAGGGACGCCTCGGCGAAGGCGAACTCGATGGCGGACGCGCCCGCCACGGAGCCGTCGACTCCGACGACCACCTCACCGCCTGGCCGCGCGGGCGTCCTCCGTATGACGGCGACCGGGCAGGCGGTATGCCCGGCCACGCCCAGCGCGACCGACCCCAGCAGCATGCCGGAGAAACCGTCCCGGCCGTGGCTGCCGACCACCAGGAGGTCGGCGTCCTGCGCGGCCTTGATCAGGACGCCCCTGGGGTCGCCCGGCAGCAGCGACGACTCCACCCCGACCCGGCTGTCCTCCTCGCGGGCCCGGTTCAGCGCGTCCGTCAGCATGGACGTGGCCCCGTCGCGCATCCACCGGCCGACATCGGCGTACGGAGCGTCCTCGGTCATCTCCAACGGCCAGGCCACCATGACGTGCACGACGCGCAGCTCGGTGTCGCGTAGCCCGGCCTCCCGCACGGCCCAGCTCACCGCCTCAAGCGCGGCCTGTGAGCCGTCGACTCCCACCAGGATCATGTTGTTCCCCCTTCGAACCTCCGGCCGCCCCCGCGGCAGAAAGCCGGTGCAGGTCTCCTACCCCCGTGGCCTCCGGTCACCCGGATGAGGCGCGCGGCCCCCGGCCGGTGGACCTGGTCGATCTGACGACCGCGACGGGGCCGCGAGCATGGTGGAGAACCTCGCGGCTGACCGATCCCAGAAGGACCGAGCCGACGGCACCGAGGCCGCGAGAACCCACCACGAGCAGGTCCGCCCGTGCCGAGGCGGCCAGCAGTGTCGGCACCGGGCGCGCACGCGTCACCTCCGAGACGACCTCGACCGCGGGAAACCGCTCCTGCCAGCCGGCGAGCCGCTCCTCGGCCATCCGGCGCTGTGCGTACCGGATCTCTTCGGTGTCTTCGGCCGCCTCCGGCGAGAACGCGTGGGGCATCTGCCAGGCGTAGACCGCGCGCAGCCCGCATCCGCGCAAGGCGGCCTGCTCGAAGGCGAACCCGAGGGCGGGTTCGCACTCGGCGGAACCGTCGACACCCACGACCACCTCGCCGTACGCCTCGGCACGTCCCTGCCTGACGACCACCACCGCACCACGTACGTGGCCCGCCAGCCGGACGGGAACCGAGCCGAGCAACGATCCGGCGAAACCGCCCAGGCCACGGTTGCCGACCACCAGTTCGATCGCCGTTTCCGCCTGCCCGCACAGAACGTCGGACGGCGTCCCCTCGATCAGCTCGGTGGTCACCCGGACATCCGGCCTCCGCTCCGTCGCCGCCTTGGCCGCTTCGGTGAGCACCTGCTCGCCGAAGCACGCCAGCCGGCCGGGCCGGGCCGGCGCGGGAAACTCGACAAGATCGTGCGGCCAGCGGTCCATGGCGTGCACGATCCGCAGGGACACCCCCCGGCGGACGGCGTCGTCGACCGCCCACTCCAGGGCCGCGGTGGCGGCGGCCGAGCCATCCGTTCCGACAGCGATCGATTCGGTCATCACTTCCCCCGCTGCCCATCGGATCGCGGCACCTGCGGTTCTCCCAGGGACGATCGTCCCCGGACGTGGGGACCTTTGTCCCCTTTCGCATGCAATGCCAGACCTTCCGACGAAGGTCCCTGCGCCATAGGGCCGATCAGCCCTAAAACCGCCGTGAACAGTGCCGTACCGTGCAGACGGAAGGGGATACTCATGACTCTCCCGGCAGTCAGGGCAGGCCGCTTCGACTCCGCTCCCATCACCGGCGTCGGCCTCGTCACCGATCTGGCACAACCACAACTTCACGGGAGAAGACGTGAACCCCTGGCTCCTCACCTATGACGGCTTCGACCCCGCCCGGGAGGGGGTGCGAGAGGCGCTGACGACGCTCGGCAACGGCTACTTCGCCACCCGGGGCGCCGCGCCGGAGTCACAGGCCGACGGGGTGCACTATCCCGGCACCTACGTCGCCGGCTGCTACGACCGGCTCGTCTCCCAGGTGGCGGGACACCCGGTGGAGAACGAGGACCTGGTCAACGTGCCGAACTGGCTGTTCCTCACCTTTCGCGCCGAAGGCGGCGACTGGTTCGCTCCCGGCACCGCCGAGATCCTGACCTACCGCCACACGCTCGACATGCGCCAGGGAACTCTCACCCGGTTCCTGCGGATACGCGACCCTCAGGGCCGGGTCACCCGAGTGGAACAGCACCGCCTGGTCTCGATGGACGACCCACACCTGGCCGCCCTCACGATGACGATCGTTCCGGAGAACTGGGACGGAGCGCTGGAGATCCGCTCGGCACTGGACGGGCGCGTCACCAACGCCGGAGTCGCCCGCTACCGCGAGCTGGAGGGCCGGCATCTCGTCCCGATCTGCGGGCACGCCGCCCACGGCGTGATCGAACTGCTGACCCGCACCGCCACCTCCCGCGTGGAGATCGCACTCGCCGCCCGCACCACACTGGCCGGCGGGCGCTGCCGCGCCGACGTCGAGGAGGGCTGGGTCGGCGATGACCGCACCGTCGAGGTGAAAGCCGGTGACGAGGTCACCGTGGAGAAGATCGTGGCCCTCTACACCTCCCGCGACAGGGCGATCTCCGAGAGCGAGGCCGCCGCGAGAAGCGCCGTCGTGCGCGCGGGCGGCTTCGCCACCCTCCTCAAGCGGCACATCCGGGCCTGGGACCGGCTGTGGCGGCGGGCGCACGTCACCGCCCAGGACACCGAGGTGCAGCAGATCCTCAACCTGTACGTCTTCCACCTGCTGCAGACGGCCTCCCCGCACATCGCGGAACTCGACACCGGCCTACCCGCCCGGGGCCTGCACGGCGAGGCCTACCGAGGCCACGTGTTCTGGGACGACCTGTTCGTCATCCCCTTTCTCGCCCCGCGCCTGCCCGAAATCACCCGGGCACTGCTCAGGTACCGGTGGCGCCGCCTGCCCGAGGCACGCTGGGCCGCCCGCGCGGCCGGATACGCCGGAGCGATGTTTCCCTGGCAGAGCGGCAGCGACGGCCGGGAGGAGACACCGCGCCTGCACTTCAACCCCCGTTCCGGCCGCTGGCTCCCCGACCGCTCACACCTGCAGCGCCACGTCGGCCTGGCCGTCGCCTTCAACGTGTGGCAGCACTACCAGGCGACGAAGGACACCGCCTTCCTGGCCGGTTTCGGCGGCGAACTGCTGCTGGAGGTGGCCCGCTTCTTCGCCTCACTCGCGACCTGCGAGAAGGGGCGCTACGCGATCCGCGGCGTGATGGGCCCGGACGAGTATCACGACGGCTACCCCGACCACGCCGAGCCCGGACTGGACAACAACGCCTACACCAACGTCATGACCGCCTGGTTGATGCGCCGGGTCCTGGACATGATCGGCCTGGTCGGCGCCGAGGGGGTCGGCGAACAGGAGATCGAACTGTTCACCGCCATGACCCGGCGGATGCGGGTGGACTTCCACGAAGGGGTGATCAGCCAGTTCGAGGGATACGCGGGCCTGGAGGAGCTGGACTGGGCCGCCTACCGGAAGAAGTACGGAGACATCCGGCGGCTGGACCGCATCCTCGAAGCCGAAGGCGACACGCCGAACCGGTACAAGGCCTCCAAACAGGCCGACGTGCTCATGCTCTTCCACCTGCTCGGCGAGGAAGGGCTCGACGAGATCCTGACCGGCCTTGGCTACGAGTGGAACGCCACGATGGCCAAGGACACCGTGGACTACTACCTGGCCCGCACCTGCCACGGCTCGACGCTGAGCGCCGTCGTCCACGCCGGAGTGCTGGCCCGCCTGCGCCCCGGCGCCTCGCACCCCTTCCTGGTCGAGGCGCTGAACAACGACGTGCGAGATCTCCAGGCGGGAACCACCTCCGAGGGAATCCACCTGGGAGCGATGGCCGGGGTGGCCGGCCTGTTCGAGGCGAAAACCTGATCATCCGCCCTCGCCGCCGGCTCAGCACCGAAGACATCCGCGCTCACCGCACGATGGCGGGGATCCTCGTCCTTACCACCGGCACTCCGGGAAGGATAATCTCAGGACATGATTCGCGTGTTCCTGGTCGACGATCACGAAGTGGTACGGCGCGGCGTGGCCGCACTGCTGGAGTCCGAAGGCGACATCGAGGTGATCGGCGAAGCGGGGACCGCCGAGTCGGCGATAGCCCGCATTCCAGCGCTGCAACCGGACGTCGCGGTTCTGGACGTGCGCCTGCCCGACGGCAACGGGGTGGACGTGTGCCGTGAGGTCCGCTCCAAGATGCCGGGACTGGCCTGCCTGATGCTGACCTCCTTCGCCGACGACGAAGCCCTGTTCAACGCCGTGATGGCGGGCGCCTCCGGCTACGTGCTCAAACAGATCCACGGCTCGGACCTGGTCGGCGCCGTACGCACGGTGGCGGGCGGCGAATCGATGCTGGATCCGCAGACGACCTCCGCCATGCTGGCGCGGCTACGCGAACAGGCCGTCAAGAAAGACCCGCTGGCCGCTCTTTCCGACCAGGAACGCCACATCCTTGAACTGATCGGCGAAGGCCTGACCAACCGGCAGATCGGCGAGCGAATGTACCTCGCCGAGAAAACGGTCAAGAACTACGTCTCCAACCTGCTGTCCAAACTGAACATGCAACGCCGCACCCAGGCCGCCGCCCTGGTGACACGGCTGAAGACCAACCACCCCGAATAAGCGGACCTCCGGCTAGGTGAGGGACGCGCTCCAGATCAGGCGGGTCCCCGCCTCCGGAGAGGACTCGACCGAGAAGGAGCCGCCAAGCCGTTCGGCCCGCTCCTTGAGATTACGCAGCCCACTGCGCCTGCACCCCCCTGGCACCCCGGCCCCGTCGTCCACCACGGTGAGAACGAGCCGATCGCCTTCGATCTCAACGGTCACCTCGGCCCTGGAGGCCCTGGCATGCCGCACGATGTTGGACAGAGCCTCCCGCAGAGCGGCCAGCAGGTGCTCCGCGACCCGCTCCGGCACGCCACTGTCCAGCGGACCCTCCATCATCAGGCCCGGCATGAACCCCAGATGGGCCCGCGCGTCCTCGACCAGTTCCACGATCTGCGCGCGCAGGCCGCGACCGCCTTCCTGAAGGGGGGCCTGCAGGGCGAAGATCGTCGAGCGGATCTGCCGGATGGTCCCGTCCAACTCGTCGATCGCGTTGCGCAACCGCTCGGAGGCCTCGGAGCGCTCCACGAACCGCGCGGTGCCCATCAGCGTCATGGCGACGGCGAACAGCCGTTGAATCACCACGTCGTGCAGATCCTTGGCGATCCGGTCCCGATCCTCCAGCAGGCTCAGCCGCTCGGCGTCCACCCGCCTCTCCGCCAGCTCCAGGGCGACCGCGGCCTGCCCGGCGAAGGAGTGCAGGGTGCGCAACTCCGCCTGGCTGAACGGGACACATCCCGGATGCTTGCCCAGCAGCAGCACACCCCGCACCCCTCCGGCCGCGCCGATCGGCACCGCGGCCACCGTACCCGGCGAGACACGGCCGGCGATCACGGTCAGAATCCCCGCCTCGGCCGAATCGGTGACCATGAGCGGCTCACCACTGGTGAAGGCCAGACCGGCGAGAGAGTCGGCGACAGGGGTCTCCGCATGGGCCGCCTGCTCCCCACCCGGCCCATCGGCGACAACCGCGCGCAGGACCTGCCCGCCCTCCTCGGGCAACAGGACCGTGACGAGATCGGCACCGGCCATCCGCCGCGCTCGCCGGGCGATCAACGTGAGCACCTCTCCCGGCTCCGCCCCCGACAGCAGGCTGGTGGTGACCTCCGCCGAGGCCTGCAGCCACATCTCCCGCCGCCGGCTCTCCTCATACAGCCGGGCGTTCTCGATCGCGACACCGGCGGCGGTGGCCAGCGCGGTCACGATCGCCTCGTCCTCGTCGTCGAACTCTCCTCCCCCACGCTTCTCCGTGAGGTAAAGATTTCCGAAAACCTCCTCACGCACCCGGATCGGCACCCCCAGAAACGACCCCATCGGCGGATGTCCGTGCGGAAAGCCGTGCGACTCCGGATGATCACAGATGCGGGCCAGCCGCAGCGACTGCGGTTGCCTGATCAGCAGGCCGATCAGGCCAAGGCCGTGCGGCCAGTGCTCGATGCCCGCGATCTCCTCCTCGCTCAGCCCCACCGGGACGAACCGAACGAGTGTGTTCTCCTCACCGATCAGCCCCAGGGCGCCGTAGGTGGCGTCGACAAGGGAGATCGCGGTCTCCACGATCCGGCGCAGCACGGTCTCCAGATCAAGCTCACCGCCCACCGAGACGACCGCGTCCAGCAGTGCGTGCACCCGGTCACGGGTGGCGAGCACCGCCTCCAGACGCACCCTCAGCTCCGACAGCAGCTCGTCCAGCCGCATGTGCGGTACCAAGGCGCCGGGTTCGAACTCCCCCATACTGCGAAGTCTCGCACCCCGGCACGGAAGATGCGCTCACTTCAAGATCAAAAAGCGCCGGACCAGCGGAGACGTGGTTACACCGTGGGTACATAGCCTCATACGCGCGCGATCCGGCTTCCGTCCCAAGGTGGTGCTCATGGCAGAACCCATCATCGTCGGCGTCGACGGCTCGGACTCCTCACTCCAGGCCGTGACCTGGGCGGCACGAGAGGCCGCCCTGAGGAACGCGCCCCTGCGCCTCGTACACGTCACCCTCCGCTGGGCCTACGACGTCCCCCTCGTCCCGCAGCCCGCCCACTGGGGACCGGCGGCGGAGTCCACCGCCCGGAGGCTGCTGCGCCACGCCTCCGAACAGGCCCGCGCCGCCGCCCCCACCGTGACGGTCGACACCGAGATCGCCGACGGTGCCACCGCGGAGGCGATCATCGCCGCGGCCGGGACCGCACAGATGATCGTCGTCGGCAGCCGGGGCCGCGGCGGATTCGCCGGGCTGCTGCTGGGCTCGGTCAGCCGCGCTCTCGCCGATCGTTCCCCCCGCCCGGTGGTGGTCGTGGGCGAACCCCGCACCGAGCACGGCACCGAGATCGCCGTCGGCGTCACCGGACGCCCCGGCCAGGAAGGCACCCTGGAGTTCGCCTTCCACGAGGCCACGCTGCACGGCCTCCCCCTGCGGATGGTGCACGCCTGGACCCATCCGGCCGTCCGGGCCCCCGGCGACATGCAGCCGCTCGTCTTCGACCTCGAAGGCGTCGGCCAGGAGGAGGCACGCCTGCTGGCCGAGTCCATCGGCGGCTGGCGGGAGAGGTTCCCCGACGTGCCCGTCGTCGAACAGGTGGTACACGAACATCCGGCCAGGGCGCTCATCGACGCCTCGGCCTCCGCCGAACTGGTCGTCGTGGGCGCCCCCGGGCCGGCGAGGATTCTCGGATCGACGGTGCACGCCCTGCTCCCCCATGCCCACGCGCCCGTGGCCGTCGTCCAGCAGGCGCCCCCGCCCACGCGCCGGGCTTGAGCTCTCGCTTCAGCTTGCTGGTTTTATGAAGCTTTTTCCTGCTTTTAGTCATTAAATCCCAGCCAGCGGCTTTACATTGTAGATTAATAAATATGGCCGTTCCACCCGACGGAGTCGGGTGGAACGGCCACCTGGAACCTCAGGCCACCCGGCCAGGAGAGCAGGGCCGTCTCCCCTGGCCGGGTGTCGCTCAGCCGTCGTTAACCGGCCGGTAGGTGAGGATGACGACTCCCGAGTCGAACGTCGCGGTGTCCGTGAGCTCCAGGGTGGCCTCGGTGCCCTCACGGAACAGGCGCTCCCCCTGGCCACGGACGACCGGGCAGAGCCAGATCCGGTACTCGTCGAGGAGACCGTGCTCCATGAGCGTGTCGGTGAGCCGGCCACAGCCCCAGATCAGGATGTTCCCGCCGAACTGCTCCTTCAGCTTGGCCACCTCGGTGACGAGGTCGTCTCCGTGGATGATCGTCGAGTTGTTCCACCCGGCCTTCTCCAGGGTCGAGGAGACCACGTACTTGGGAATGCTGTTCACCCGGTCGGCGTAGGGGTTGCCGCTCATCGACGGCCAGGCCTGCGCCATGCCGTCGTAGGTGGCCCGTCCGAGCAGGAGGGCCTCGGCGGCGAAGACCAGGCCGAGGGCGTACTCGCCGCTCCCCGCGTTCGCGTACTGCATGGACCACAGGTGGGGGTTGTCGATGAAGCCGTCGAGCGTCGCGTAGGTCGAAGCGATGATCTTACCCATTGGTCTCTCCGTGGTTCCGGCGTTCGGCGAACGCGCTGTTGATTCGAAACGCCCCGCGGCCTTCCGCGGCGCGAGGGATCTCCGACGGCTGTGTGCCGCCTGGTTCAAATGGTGTAGGGGCGTTTGGCGCGGGCCTCGCGTAGTGCGTGGGCCCACCAGATCAGCTGGTCCAGAGTGGTCTTGACCGCGGTGTCGCACGGCGCGCCGGCCCTGGGCCAGTTGCCGTCGGCGGCGAACTGCTCCCAGTAGCGGGGCAGCGCGACACCGTCGCGGATGACCACCGCGTGCAGCTCGGTGAACACCTCACGCAGCTGAGCGGCGGCCAGCAGACCGCCGGAGTCGTTGCCGTAGGAGACGAACGCGACGGGCTTGGCCCGCCACTCCGGGTAGAACCAGTCGATGGCACTCTTGAGCGGAGCGGGAAAGCTCCGGTTGTACTCGGGAGTCACCACCACGAAAGCGTCGGCGTCGGCCAGGCGCGGCGCCAGCGCCGCCACCGGGGCGGGCGGCGCCTCGTCCTCGTCCGTGAGCGTGCCGGGCAGGGCGACCTCGGCCAGATCGATCAGGTCGATCTCCAGATCGGCCCGCCTGCGCGCCCGTGCCACGAACCAGGCCGCCACCGTGGGGCCGAACCGGCCGCGACGGGTGCTGCCGACGATGACCGCCACCCTCAACCGGTCACCCTCGTGCGTCTCCGCCATCTCCGGCCTCCTTCGCTCCCGTGTCCGGCTCGATGTGCTCCACCCTGCCGGGAGGGACTTACGGTCTCCTTCTCGCGGGCTTACCGTCGGCCGTTGTGATCGACATAAACCCGGCAGCCGTCCCTCTATGCCGGACTATCGTGTCGATCATGCGTTTTGGGATACTGGGGCCGCTGGCCGTGTGGACGACGGACGGCCGGCCCGTCACGGTCCCCGGAGTGAAGGTCCGCGCCCTGCTGGCCGACCTGCTCCTGCACGAGGGACGCCCGGTGCCCGCCGACCGGCTGATCGACGACCTGTGGGGCGAGGAGCCGCCGGCCAATCCCGCAGGCGCCCTGCAGGTCAGGGTCTCGCAGCTACGGCGCGCGCTGGAGGACGCCGAACCCGGTGGCCGGGAGCTGGTCGCACACCACCCGGCCGGATATCTGCTGAAGGCCGACACCGACGCCGAAGGCTTCCGGTCGCTGGTCACCGAGGCGGGAAGGACCGGCGACCCGCGGACCAGGGCGGCGCTGCTCACCGACGCGCTCGCCCTGTGGCGCGGCCCCGCCCTGGCCGACTTCGCCGACGAACCCTTCACCGGCCCCACCGTCGCGCGCCTGCACGAGGAGTTGCTCACCGCCCACGAAGACCACGCGGAGACCCGCCTCACCCTCGGCGAGCACGCCCGGCTCGCCGCCGAACTGGGCGACCTGCTCACCCGGCATCCCCTGCGAGAACGGCTGCGCGCCGCCCACATGCGCGCCCTCTACCGCTCCGGACGGCAGACAGAGGCGCTCCGCAGCTACGAGGAACTCCGCGACCGGCTCGCCGACGAACTCGGTCTCACCCCCGGCGCCGACCTCGGCGCCCTGCATCGGGCCATCCTCACCCAGGACCCCGCCCTCGACCCGCCGGCGCCCCCTGTCGCGGCCGGCCCGGCCACCAACCTGCCCACCCCTCTCACCCCCCTGATCGGCAGGGACCGCGCGGCCACCGAGATCCGTGCCCTGCTGGGTACCAACCGGCTGGTGACCCTCACGGGGCCCGGCGGAGTGGGCAAGACCCGCCTCGCCGTCAAAGTCGCCGGAAACCTGACCGTCCCCTTTCCCGACGGCGTGTGGCTGGTCGAGCTCGCCTCGTTGGACCCGTCCGGGATGTCGGACGCGGTGTCCCGGCTCGCTGAAACGATCATGACGGTGCTGGACGTCCGATCTCCCCTCACCCCGTCGGAGCCGACATCCCCTCGGGACCGGCTCACCGGCGCCCTGCGCTCCCGGCGGCTGCTCCTCGTACTCGACAACTGCGAGCACCTCGTCGAACCGGTCGCCGAACTCGTCCGGCACCTGCTTGGCGCCATCCCCACGCTGTGCGTCCTCGCCACCAGCCAGGAACCGCTCGCGCTGACCGGCGAGATGATCTGGAACGTCCCACCCCTGGACACCCCCCGCCTCGCCGACACCGACCTGCAGGCACTGCGAAAGACCGGTTCCGTGCAGCTGTTCGTCGCCCGGGCATCCGCCGCCGGCAGAGACTTCGTCCTTGACGCCGACACCGCCCCGGCGGTCGCGACGCTCTGCCACCGTCTGGACGGTATCCCGCTGGCTCTGGAACTGGCCGCCACCAGGGTCCGTGCCCTGGGAGTCCACAACCTCGTCGACCGCCTCGACGACCGCTTCCGCCTCCTGGCGGGCGGGCACCGCGGCGCCCCACCCCGCCAGCAGACCCTGCACGCCATGATCGACTGGAGCTGGCAGCTCCTCACCCCTCCGGAACGTCTCACCCTCCAGCGCCTGGCCGTTCACACCGGCGGCTGCACCCTGCACGCCGCGGAGAACGTCTGCGCCGCCGAGGACCTCGCCTCCGCCGACGTCCCCAACCTCCTGGCACGCCTGGTCGACCGCTCCCTGGTCACCGTCGTCCACGCCGCCGACGGCCCCCGCTACCGTCTCCTGGAATCGGTCGCCGCCTACTGCGCGGAACATCTCCGCCGGACAGGCGAGCTCGAACGCCTGCGGCAACGCCACCGGCACCACTACACCGACCTCGCCGAACAGGCCGCGCCGTACCTGTACGGACACCGGCAGCAACACTGGCTGCACCGCCTGGACGCGGAGACCGCCAACATCCGCACCGCGCTCGACACCGCCCTCGGCGAGAAGGACGCGGCCGGCGCGCTACGCCTGGTCAACGCGATGGCCTGGTACTGGTTGCTGCGTGGACGGCTGACCGAGGCCCGGCGGTCCCTGGCCGCCGCACTGGCCCTCACCGAGGAGACGCCCGCCCCCCGGGCCTCCGCGCTCCGCGCCGGCGCGCTGGCCTGGGAGACCGGGATCGGTTTCCTCCACGGCGACGTCGCGGACCGGGAGGATCGCCGCCGCGCGGTCCTGTCGATGTACGAGGACGCGAACGATCCCGCCGGGCGCGCCAGGGCCGAGTGGTTTCTGGCCCACACCGGCATCGACCTGGGCGACCTGTCGGCCGCGGAGGACCTGCTGGACCGAGCGCTGCCGGCCTTCCGGGCGACCGGCGACCGGTGGGGGACGGCCGCGGCCCTCGCCACCCGGGCCAAGCTCGCGCACGTACGAGGTGACCCGGCCGCGCTCGGACGCGACGGCGAACGGAGCGCGGAGCTGTTCGGCGAGCTCGGCGACCGCTGGGGCAGGCTGGAGGCCACCGGCTGGCTCGGCGCTCTGGCCGAGATGACCGGTGATCTCCAGCGGGCCGACCGGCTGCACCGGGACGGCCTGCACATGGCGGAGGAACTCGGCCTCTGGCCCGAGGTCGCCGGGCGGCTGGCCTGGCTCGGCTGGACCGCCCTGCAACGCGGCGACTACACCCAGGCCAGGGAGACCTGCGAACGGGCGCTACGGCTGGCGGCCGAGCAGGGGCACCGGACCGCGCAGATCTTCGCCACGATGGGACTCGCCTTCGCGGCCCGCAGGGAGGACCTTCTCGATCTCGCCGAGACCCACCTGCGCGACCTGCTGAACGGCGCCCCCGAGCAGAGCGCGGAGGAGACTCCGCCCCCGTACCTACCCATGATCATGAGCGAGCTGGGATTCGTCGCCGAGCAGCGTGGCGACGCCGCCGCGGCCCTCGCCTCGCATCTGAGGTCCATCGACCTCGCGGCCAGGTTCGAGAGCTCCCGGGAGATGCCCGGCACCCTGGAGGGCCTGGCCGGGGCACTGACCCTCGCCGGAGACCACGACGCCGCCGCCCTGCTCCTGGGTGCGGGGGCTGCGGCCCGTGCCTCGAACTCCCCGCCGCCTCCCACCGAACGCGGCGACATCGACCGGATCACCACGCGGGTGCGTGAGGCGCTGGGCGCGGACCGCTTCACCGCCGGCTTCGAACGCGGCGGCACTCTCACCGCTCAGGAGATACGCTCCCTGCTGCCCCCGCCGGCCGTGGCGCGACCGAACCCGTAACGGGGCCCGGCCTCGGATGTGAACGATTTTCACAGATTCACCATGCGAAGCGACGACTCGGAGACGTGGACGACGCCCCCGAGTCGCCGGAGTCTCATCCGCGAAATCCCCGGCCCGCCGCGGGTGGTGGAACCCGCGGCGGGCCGTCGCGATCACATGAAGTAGCGGAGCCAGACGTACGCCCAGGCCATGAGCGTGCTCAGCACCGTCACCACGATTCCATACTTGGTGAACTGCCAGAAACTGATCGGGTGGCCCGTCCGCGCCGCGATGCCGATCGCCACCACGTTCGCGCTGGCCGCCACCGCCGTGCCGTTGCCACCGAAGTCGGCCCCCAGTGCGAACGCCCACCACAGCGCCTGTCCGGTCGCCGCGTCGGGAGCCTGCGCCACGATCCCCTCGACGATCGGTGCCATCGTCGCGACATACGGGATGTTGTCGAAGAACGCTCCCAGCACGCTGGAACCGAACAGCAACGACGTCGCCGCGAGGAAGTAGTCGTCGCCGACCGCCTCGATCGCCCATGTGCCCACCGTCGCGATCACGCCGGTCTCGACCAGACCCGCGACCATCACGAACAGTCCCATGAAGAACACCAGCGTCGGCCACTCGACTTCCGCCAGCACCTCGGAGACCGAGACCCGCGACAGCAGGAGCATCACGCCCGCTCCCACGAGCGCCACGATGGACGGCTCGATGTGCAGCACCGCGTGCAGCCCGAACCCCACCACCACCGCGGCGAGCACCGCCAGGCAGCGCACGAGCAGCTTGGGATCGGTGATCGCCCGCCGCTCCTGCAGTGCCATCACCGCGGCGACGTGCTCGGGGTTGTACTGGAAGGACCCTCTGAACAGCACCTTGGTCAGCAGCACGAAGGCGACGAAGATGACGACCACGATGGGCGCCATGTGCACCAGGAAGTCGTTGAACGTCAGCCCCGCCCTGCTGCCGATGATGATGTTGGGCGGATCTCCGATGAGGGTCGCCGCACCGCCGATGTTGGAGGCCAGCACCTCCGCGATCAGGTACGGCTGGGCCGGAATCCGCAGCCGGTCGCACACGACCACCGTGACCGGCGCCACCAGCATGATCGTGGTGACGTTGTCGAGGAAGGGCGAGGCGATGGCGGTGATCACCATCAGCATGACCATGAGCCGGTAGGGATCGCCTTTGGAACGTTTCGCCGCCCAGATGGCCAGGTAGTCGAAGATCCCTGTCTGTTTGATGATCCCTACGATGATCATCATTCCGAGTAGCAGGAAGATGACGTTCCAGTCGATGCCCTCGTGCTCGGAGAAGAACACCTCGGAGCCCGGTATCAGCCCCAGAACCGCCATCGCGCCCGCGGCGACAAGGACCACTTTGACCTTGTTCGCCTTTTCGGTGGCGATGAAGAAGAACGCGACGAGGAAGATCCCAAGGGCGAGCAGCGCGCTCAAGACTCACCGAGGCCGAAGACGGCCAGGCTGGTGAGCAGCCGCTCCAGGGTGATCGCCCCGGCCAGCGAGCCGTCACGTTCCACCACTGCCACGATCGGGCTGCGTATCCTGGCCATCAGCGCGGCCACCTCGAGCAGGTTCGCGTCCACCGGGACGGTCACCGGCCTGGCGTGCTCGCGCGGCAGGCAGTCACCGACCGTGCGATTGCCCAGGTCCTGCCAGAACTGGTCCGCGTAGGCCTCGTCGATGGTCCTGGCCAGCGCGGGATCCTCCTGGTAGGAGCCGGGCACGGCCAGCCTCAGCACCTGGGTGCCCGGAAGCACCAGCTTGGGCCGCGAGCGGTCGTCCACGATGATGAGCCCGGGCAGGCGGCCGATCACCATGACCCGTACGGCCTTCGCGACGGAGTCACTCGTGGTGACCGTCGGAAGGCTCACCGCGATGTCGCGCGCTTGCATGGCACCTTCCTGTCGGGTGAGATGGCGCACCGCGGGCGGCGTGCTCACGGTGTCCCTCCTGCTATCTCGGCCATCCGCTGTTCGAGAATGGCCAGCCTGTCGTCCACTGACCGGCTGTGCAGAACCTGGGCGATCTGATCGGCCTCGTCCTGCGCCAGTTGGATGGCCTGCGAGGGCTCATCGCCCCCGCCGTATACCAAGATCCGCCGGGATCCGTTCCTGTCCACCATGACCGCCAGGTTCTGGCCGTCTCGGGTGGCGAAGTGGAACAGGACCCCTTCACCGGGCACGGTCGTACGTGTGATGTTCATATCGGTGGTCACTCCCTTCCACTCGAAGCCGCGGTCACGAGGCGAGTCGTTCCGCCCAGCGGATCAGGTCCTCCTGGAGTCGCATCTCGACACGGGTGAGTGCCACGAGCGTCACCTCGACGCCCCAGTGGCAGGTCCCGCCATAGGCGTCGCCGGCGAGATCGACACGCCGGGACAGCCGCGACAGATCGCGCTCCCCGACGTACCGGCGGATCTCGGCCTCGGCCGCGGCCAGCATGGCGGCGCCCGGCGAACCCGGATAGGAGGCGCACGCCGCGGGATCGGTGACCAGCGCCCGGGCGACCGCGTTGACGGTTATCGTGACACCGTCACGGGTGACGGCTTCCAACCAGAGGATGCCGACATCGTTGGTACTCATCGCCTCTCCTGCCTGTTGGTGTCCGCCGCCCCTCCATCCCATCGCCGCCACAGCTCTGTCACCATCAGGGCCAGCACCCATCTGATCAGGGGTGGAACGTGCAGAAACGGCACGAGAAGATGGGAGACGCCCCCCATGGACAAGCCGTCCGGCGGCCGGGAGGCTGATGAGATGAACGAGCGCACCCAAAAGGTGGCAGGAGCACGCAGCCCGGCGCGCATCCTGTTCAAACGCCTGTTCGTGATCAACGGACTGGTCTTCACGGTCGGCACGCTGGTGCTCGCCCTCTCCCCCGCCACCGTGTCCTCACCGGTGCTGCTGACCGAGATCCCGGTGCTGACGGTCGGCCTGGCGCTGATACTGGCCGCCAACGCGCTGCTTCTGCGCACCAGCCTGGCCCCGCTCGAGGCGCTCACGACCCTGATGCAGCGGGTGAACCTGCTGCACCCGCTGGACCGGCTGCCCAGCGACGGCAACGGCGACCTGACCCACCTGATCGACACGTTCAACGCGATGCTGGACCGGCTGGAGGCCGAGCACAGCGCCAGCAGCGCCCACGCCCTGGCCGCACAGGAGGGCGAGCGACGGCGCATCGCCCGCGAGCTGCACGACGAGATCGGCCAGAGCCTCACCGTGGTCCTGCTGAGCCTCAAGCACGCCGCCGACCGTGCACCCGACGAGCTACGCGAGGAACTGCGCGGGGTGCAGGAGAGCGTCCGCGCGAGCCTGGACGAGGTGGGGCAGGTCGCCCGCCGCCTGCGCCCCGGCGTACTGGAGGATCTCGGCCTGCAGAGCGCCCTCAACGCGCTGAGCAGCGACTTCTCCCAGAGCAGCGGCGTTCCGGTGACCCGCAGGGTCGATCCGGAGCTGCCCTCGCTGAGCGAGGACGTCGAACTGGTCATCTACCGCATCGCCCAGGAGGGCCTGACCAACGCGGCCAGGCACGCCTGCGCCTCCCGGGTCGAGCTGTCCCTGACCGCGGGGCCCGGCGGCCTGGAGTTGCGCATCGCCGACAACGGCCGCGGTGGCGTGCGCCAGGACGGGGCGGGGATCCGCGGGATGCGCGAGCGCGCCATGCTCATCGGCGCCCGCCTGACCGTGACCTCTCCTCAGGGCGGCGGCACCGACGTCCGGCTCACCGTGCCGGCCGAGAACGAACAAGGAAGCCGATGAACCCCACCAGGATCCTGCTGGCCGACGACCATGCCCTGGTCCGCCGCGGGCTGCGGCTGATTCTGGACGCCGAACCCGACCTCACCGTGGTGGCCGAGGCGGCCAACGGCGCCGAGGCGGTGGAGGCGGCCGTACCTGAGGCGATCGACCTGGCGATCCTCGACATCGCGATGCCGCGAATGACCGGCCTGCAGGCGGCCCGCGAGATCTCACGGCGCGCGCCCGGCATCCGGCTGCTGATCCTGTCGATGTACGACAACGAGCAGTACTTCTTCGAGGCGCTCAAGGCGGGGGCCTCGGGGTACGTGCTGAAGTCGGTGGCCGACCGCGACCTGCTGGAGGCGTGCAGAGCGGCGATGCGAGGCGAGCCGTTCCTGTATCCGGGCGCCGTCACCGCCCTGATCCGGCACTACCTGCAGCGCGACAGGCTGGGGGAGGCGATTCCGGAGAGCATCCTGACCCCACGCGAAGAGGAGATCGTCAAGCTGATCGCCGAGGGCAACTCGGCCAAGCAGATCGCCGAGACCCTGTTCATCAGCGCGAAGACGGTCGATCGGCATCGAGCCAACATCCTGCAGAAACTCGGCATGCGCGACCGGCTCGACCTCACCAGGTACGCCATCCGCGCGGGCCTGATCGAGCCGTGAGGGCATCGGTGGACCTGGCCGTCCCCGCGGCTCCCTCGCGGCCCTCGGATCAGCCCGGCCCGTCTTCTTCCAGTACGTCGGTGACCGGCCGCCGGACGCCCTCGCTCTCGTCGGAGGTGAAGCCCAGGCGCATGATCATCTGAGGGTGCTCGCCCGACAGCAGTTCCTGCCGCAGGAACTCCCGCAGGTGGAACATCTCCAGCGCCTGGGTGTGGAAGGCCGCGCTGACGTCGTAGGCGGAGGCGTGAAGCAGGACCCGCTGCAACGCCTGGCCCGCCGCGATCCAGTCCTCACGGGAGTCCCCCGGCGTGGTCAGCACCGCCACGGTTCCGGTGAAGGTGGAGTGGAACTGGTCGGCGTCGTCGCCCCAGGGGTGGCCGTGGGCGTAGTCGCGCTGGGCGAAGTGCGGGTGGGTCCGTCTGGGCTCGCGCGGGTAGGCCCGCGCCGGAACCCCGTCCTTGCGGGGGCTTCCCGGCGGCTGGGCCCAGCGGATCATCTCCAGGGTGAACAGCCGGTCCTGGGACTGCACGTCCTCGGCGGCGCAGGTGAGCGCGGCGAGCACTCGGACGGCGGCCTCGGACCTGACCGGCGTCAACCGCGCCCTCTCGGCGTTCGCCTGGCAGGCGAACGCCTCGATGAGACGGTCCGCCACGGGCACCTCGGCGAATCCGGCGCGGTGGGTGCGGCGGCGTTCGATCTCGGCGTGCAGCAGCCGGGTGTGCTCGTCCGGGGCGACGGTCGCCCCCATCCGTACCGTCGCCAGCAGGGCGGGACGGTCGGGGTCGGGCAGCACGCGCACCTGCGGTTCACAGCCGAGCACCCGCAGCGCGAGCCGTACGTTCATCAGGGCGGCACCGCAGCTGATCAGCATTTCCCGGCCCTCGGGATCGCCGAGCCGTAGTTTCCGCTCGCTGTCGGCCCGCAGGGCGATCTCCTCACCGTCGACGGTGAAGGACCACGGTTGGGTGTTGTGCACCGATGGTGCCCACACGGCGGCCTGTACCGCCGTGTGGATCGCCGAGGTGATCTCCTCGTTGGTACGAGCGACCATGACTCAGCCTCCGTCACGGGTAAAGGGATCGTCAGCCCCGCGAGACCTGGGCAGGACGGGGACCAGCCGGAACATCCCCGTCATCAGCTCCGGCGGCTCCTCCTCCTCGGTGATCAGGCCTGCCACGGCCCGCAACACGTCGGTGACGGTCACCATGCCCACCAGCCTGCTGGACTCTCCCAGAACAGGAATCGCGTCGACACCGGCGCCGATCATGGCCGCCGCCGCGTCGGCCAGGCGCGCGTCGAGGGTGGTGTGCGGGCAGCGGTGCTCGGCCAGCAACGAGTGGACCTGAGCGTGCGACTGCTCGACCGGGCCGCCTGACCAGCGGGCGGCGAGATCCTCCTGGGTGAGGACACCGCGCAGGCAGCCGTTACGGTCGACGACCGGCAGGTGATGGACACTCGCGCGACGCATGATCTCCCAGGCCATGAGCGGGGACTCGTCGGGTTCGACGACGACCAGCGTCCGGCTCATCACCCGCGCCACCCTGAGGCTCTGCACGTCCATCACGCCTCACCCCGGGCATGACGTGTCGTCGAACCCGGCATGGCGTCGCCGGCGGCCCACGAGGAAGGTGAGCCTTCCGTGCCCACCACCATCCGCACTGTCATCTGCTCCTCCTCCACCCTCTCCCCTCCATCAGACCGGTTCCCCATATTCTCCGCAGTGGCCGAAAGGCCCGCTCGCCGGGGACTTCCGGCCCCATCTTCGTACCCTGCCCGTGGTGGAATACCGGCTGAGGGGAACATCCTCCGCGGGGGCGATTCGCCCTGAGGCGGCCCGCCGCCCTGCCGGGTACTGTTTTCCTCTCGGAAGAGGGGAGGGGCGGTGGCCGGAAAACCCGCGAAGCCCCTGCACGGTCGGCTTGACGACGCCAGATCTTTGCTCGTTCTGTTCTAGTGGGAGATTTTGATGACCGAACATATGGCAACCCCGGGCGACCTGGGCCGCCGGCTGGCCAGGCGACGTGAGGAGCTGCGCCTGAGCCGCGAGCAACTGGCCGACCGGGCCGGCATCGACCCCGGATATCTCGGCTACCTGGAGGAGGCCGCCGCCTCCCCCACCACCGACACCGTGCGCAAACTGGCCAACGCCCTGGACACCGGCATCGAGGACCTTCTCGGCGCGACGATGAACCTGCCCTCCGGGCACGGCCGCCCCGCCCCCCATGCCCACCTGGAGAAACTGCAGCCCGACGAGTGCCTGCGGCTGATCGCCCCCGGCGGTGTCGGCAGGGTCGCCTTCGAGGAGCCCGCGGGACTGACGATCCTGCCGGTCAACTACGTACTGCACGACAACTCGGTGATCGTCCGCACCGCGGTCGGCGGTCCCCTCGACAGCAACCTGCGCACCGGCGTTCGGGGGGTCGAGTTCAAGATCTCATTCGAGATCGACCGGATCGACGAGACCGCCCGCGAAGGATGGAGCGTGCTCATCCGAGGTGGCGCCCACCATGTCTCCGCCGACGAGCAGGCCGAGGCCGCCGCCTCGGGAGTCGAGCCCTGGGCGGGCGGCGACCGCGAGCTCTACCTCAGGATCGTCCCCAGTGAGATCACCGGACGGCGCATCCGGCACGCTCCGTGACAGCCGGCGGGACGTTCGCCCGCCGCCGGGTCGGCGGCGGGCGGTACCTCCGTTCCACCGGCGCCGGCTGACAGGCGGCCCGGGAACCCAGGCCGCCTGGTGATCGTTTGCTCTTCGGTCATGTTCGACGAACAAACAGGAGAGGAAACCGTGATCTTCAAACGGATGCTGGGAGCCTTCGGTGTCGGGGCCCCGTCGGTGGACACCGTCCTGTCCACTCCGCGCGTGCAACCCGGCGGGCTGCTGCGCGGCGAGGTAAGGATCAAGGGCGGGGACTTCGACGCCGACATCGAGTACATCGCGCTTGGCCTGGTCACCCGGGTGGAATCTGAGCACGGCGAGGGTGAGCAGATCGGCCTGATGGAACTTCACCGTACGCAGGTCTCTGGACCGTTCCGGCTGCGCAGCGGAGAGGACAGGACCGTTCCCTTCCAGTTTCCCGTCCCCTGGGAGGCACCGATCACCGAGATCGCCGGGCAGCACCTGCACGGCATGGGCATGGGGGTGCGCACCGAGCTGGCGATCGCCGCGGCGGTCGACAAGGGCGACATGGATCCGGTCGAGATCGAGCCGTTGGCCTCCCAGGAGGCCTTCCTGCGGGCATTCTCCCAGCTTGGCTTCCACTTCAAGAGCGCCGACCTGGAGCATGGCCACATCTACGGGGTGAGCCAGCAGCTGCCGTTCTACCAGGAGATCGAGTTCTACCCGCCGCCCGCCTACTCCGGGCAGATCAACGAGGTCGAGCTGACCTTCATCGCCAACCCCGGCGGGCTGGACATCGTCCTGGAGGCCGACAAGCGGGCCGGCGGCCACGGTTCCGGCGGTGACGCCTTCGGCCGCTGGCAGACCAGCCACCAGGAGGCGCCGCACCGCGACTGGGCCTCGGAGATCAACGGCTGGCTGGCCGCGCTGTCCCAGTACTCCCATGGCGGCGGCCACTACGGCGGTCACGACCCGTACGCCCACCAGGGCGGTCACCCCGGGGGTCACTACGGGGGGCACCACGGGGGGCACCACGGGGGGCACCACGGGGGGCACCACGGGGGGCACCACGGGGGGCACGGTGGTCCGGGTATGGGGGCGGTGGTGGCCGCCGGCGCGGCCGGCCTGGTCGGCGGCTACGTGGCCGCCGAGTTGGTCGAGGAGATCTTCGAGGACGAGGAAGAGGAGGAGTGACCGTGCCGGGTCCCGCCCGGTGAGCCCCGGCGGGACAGGACGGTGACGGCCCGCCCCGCGACCTCGCGGGGCGGGCCGTCGTCACCCGCTCAGTTCGCCAGGTCCACGGTGTCGCGCAGCTTGACCGGCTTGAGGAAGAGCACCGCGACGACGCCCACCGCGGCGATCGCGGCGGAGATCAGGAAGATGTGCCCGGTGGCGTCGCCGTACGCCGCGCGCACGACGGTCCTCGCGGCTTCGGGCAGCGCCTCAAGGTTGAGGGTGCTGCCTCCGGAGCCGGACGGCCGGATGCCCGCCTTCGCGAAACCCTCGGCGATACCGGTGGCCACCCGGCTGGCCAGCACCGCGCCCAGTACCGAGACTCCGATGGTGCCGCCCAGCGAGCGGAAGAAGGTGATGGCGCCGCTGGCGGCACCCAGTTCCCTCAGCGGGACGACGTTCTGGATGACCAGCACCAGGTTCTGCATGGACATGCCGACGCCGATGCCGACCAGCAGCATCGCGGCCGAGATGAGCGCCAGCGGGGTCTCGTGGTCGATGAGGGACAGGCCGAGGAATCCGAGGGTGAGCACCACGGAACCCGTCACGATGTACGGCTTGACCTTGCCGCTCTGGGACACGAGCCGCCCGGAGACCGTGGAGGAGAGCAGCACGCCGAACATCATCGGGATGGTCAGCAGCCCGGCCTGGGTGGGGCTGTAGCCACGACCGATCTGGAAGTACTGCCCCAGGAAGACCGCTCCGCCGAACATCGCCATGCCCACCGCGAGGCTGGCCACGATGGCCAGGGCGGGGGTGCGCCTGCGGACGATGTGTATCGGCACGACCGGCTCGCCGACCCGTGACTCCACCCAGGTGGCGACGGCCAGGATCAGAATCCCGCCGCCGGCCATGACCGCGGTCTGCCAGGAGATCCAGTCGAAGGAGTTGCCGACGAAGGTGATCCAGATGAGCAGGACGCTGACGCCCGCGGCGATCAGTGTGGCGCCCGCGTAGTCGATCTTGACATTCGGGCGGCGGACCGAGACCACCTTGAGCGTCTTGTGCAGCAGGACGAAGGCGATCGCCGTGAACGGCACGGCGATGAAGAAGCACCAGCGCCAGCCCAGCCACGAGGTGTCGGCGATCAGGCCGCCGAGGAGCGGGCCGCCCACGGTGGCCACGGCCATCACCCCGCCCAGGTAGCCGTTGTAGCGCCCTCGCTCCTTGGGGCTGATCATCGCGGCGATGATGACCTGGACCAGGACCTGCAGGGCGCCCATGCCCAGGCCCTGGATGGCGCGGAAGGCGATGAGCTGGCCGGCGTTCTGCGCGAACCCGCAGGCCAGCGAGCTGAGCATGAAGATGACGATGGAGATCTGAAGGAGCAGCTTCTTGCTGAACAGGTCTGCCAGCCGGCCCCAGATCGGGGTGGAGGCGGTCGCGGCGAGCAGTGACGCGGTGATCACCCAGGTGTACTGGGACTGGGTCCCGTCGAGCGCGCCGATGATCTGCGGCAGCGCCACCGACACGATCGTGCCGCTGATCATCGCCACGAACAGCACCAGAAGCAGGCCGCTGAGCGCTTCGAGAATCTGCCGATGGGTCATCGGCTCCGTGCTTTGCGGCGTGACCGCTTGGGTGCTCACACAACCTCCATGTACGGGTAACTGGAACGGGCCATGACACCATACATGCCCACTGAGAAACTTTGCCCACTGGGCACGTACGGTGTCAGGCGTTAGGCTGTCCGTGTCATGCAGATCACAATGGGGTTGCGCGAGCGCAAGAAGGCCGAGACGCGGCAGGCGGTTCACGAGGCCGCGCTACGGCTGACTGTGGAGCACGGCCTGGACCACGTCACCGTCGAGGCCATCGCCGACGCCGCCAACATCTCACGGCGAACCTTCTCCAACTACTTCGCCGGCAAGGAGGACGCCCTCCTCTACGGCGACGAGCAGCGCATCCGCCTGCTGCTCGAGCGGGTCCGCACCCGCCCCGCCGAGGAATCGGCCTGGCGGGCACTGCGCGGAGCGGTACACGATCGCTACTGCGAAGGGGACGGCCCGGAAAGGGAGTGGGTGGTCCGCGCCAGACTCGCCAAGAGGCACCCCTCGCTCCTGGCCAGGCAGTTGGCCAACCACGCCAACCTCGAACGCGAGCTCGCCCAGGTCATCGCGGAGCGCGGCGGCGACTCTGCGACCGGTACCCGAGCCCGGGTGACGGCGGCCGCCTTCCTGGTCGCGCTGCGCATCGCCACGCACATGTGGACCGAAGAGCAGGAGACCCGGCTGCTGTGCGAGATCATGGACGACGTCCTGGACGAGATGGCCCGGCCTTTCGACCGGGAGTGAGACGCACCGCTCCCGAAGACCCGGCCGTGGGCGGGGCCGGCCGTACGAGGTTCCCCGGCCCTTCGCGCGGGCGGCTCACCCGAAGATCGTCTGGGCGAGGGTGAGACCGGCGAACACCGCTGCCAGGCCGGCGACGATCGAGGCAGCGATGTTGGCCACGGCGAAGAGCACCGCGCCGGTCTCGGCCAGCCTCAGCGTCTCGTAGGAGAACGTCGAGTACGTGGTCAGCGCCCCGCAGAAGCCGGTGCCCAGCAGCGACCATATGCCGGGGCCCACCGCCCCGGACAGCGCGGCCCCGGCCAGGACGCCCAGGATCAGCGAGCCGGCCACGTTGACCGCGAAGGTGCCCCAGGGGAAGACCGTGTCGTGGCGTGCCTGCACGGCCCGGTCGGTCAGGTAGCGCATCGGCGCGCCGACCGCGCCGCCGAGCAGCACCAGCAGCCAGTTCACCTCGCCCGCCCGCCGCGGGGGCGAACGACCTCGACCTCGTCCAGAACGGCCAGGCTCTCGGTGAGCAGGTCGTCCAGCCGGGGCAGGAAGCCGCGGATCCGCTCCTCGGTATCGATGATCACGATGGTCACCGGCAGGTCGTCGGTCATCGACAGCAACCGGGTGGTGTGCACGACCGAGCCGGCTCCGAAACCCTCCACTCCGTGGAAGACCGATGCCCCGGCCAGCCCGGCGGCATGGGCGCGGTGCACGATCTCGCTGTACAGGGGGCGGTGGTGCCAGGTGTCGGTGTCGTCAACGAAGATCGTCAACCGCAGCGCCCGTCCAGGCGGGATCATCGCGCCCTCCTCGCCGCCGGTACCAGAAGCCGCCGGGTGGCCCACGCGCCGGCGACCACCGCGGCCAGGGCCGCCAGGAGCGTCGCCGCCAGGTAACCGAGTGCCAGGCCGGTTCTGCCGCCGGTGACTAGGCGCTCGATGTCCAGGCAGTAGGTGGAGAAGGTGGTGAACCCGCCCAGCACTCCGGTGGCGAGGAACGGCCGCACCCAGACCGGCGCCGTCCACACCTCGGTCAGCGCCACCAGCAGGACCCCGATCAGCAGGCAGCCCGCCACATTGACGCAGAACGTGGTCCACGGGAAGGAGCCGGCCGCGGTCGGCCACAGCAGGGCGGCGCCGTAGCGGGCGCCCGCGCCGATCGCGCCACCGACGGCGATCACCGCCAGGACACCGTGGTGCGAGCGACGCCGCTCGGGGGGATCGACGGGCTCGGTCACTGTCTCGAACCTCGTCTGTTTCGAGCGCATGCCTCTCCCTGCGCGTGGTGTACGCCCGGCATGACCGCGGACACGACCTGTCACGAACAAGGACCGTTGGCGGCGGGATGCCGTGCCGCGGCCGGCATGGATCCTCGGCCCTGCTCAGCCTAGCGCGATCACGTCCCGATCACCGTCACCGCCGCTCAGGACACCGCGCGGCAGGACCTTCGGCCGCCGAAGGTACCCGATGACAGGGATGAGGTCCCATAGGTCACAATGATCGCCGGAGGTGGTGATGGTGATGCGGCGCGGGGTCGCGGCGATCCTGATCTCGGCGGCGGCGTTCGGGCTCATGCCCGTCTTCGCCTCCTTCGCGTACCGCACGGGGATGTCGGTGACGACGCTACTCATGCTGCGGTTCGCGATCGCGTCGGCGCTGTTCCTGGGATGGCTGGGAGTGCGCGGCAGGCTCGGGCGGCTGACCGGACGGCAGTGGGCGACCCTCGCGCTGCTGGGCGGCGGCATGTACGCGGCCCAGTCGCTGCTGTACTTCACCGCGGTCCAGCGCATCTCGCCGGCTCTCGCCGTACTGCTGCTGTACCTGTATCCGGCGCTCGTGTCCGTGCTGTCGGCGGTGGTGGAGCGCACTCGCATGAGCTGGACCGTCGCCGGGCCGATCCTGGTGTCACTGGCCGGGCTGACCCTGGTGGTGGGCCGCCTGGACACCGGCCTCGACGTTCCCGGCCTGCTCGCGGCGACCGGGGCCGCCGTGGCCTACGCCCTGTACATCATCGTGGGCAGCCGGGTCTCCGCCTCGCTGTCCCCCTCGGTCACCACGGCCTACCTGTCGATGTTCGCCACCGGCTCGTTCGCGCTGCTCGGGCTGGCATCGGGCGGGCTGGACCTCGGCTTCGCGCCGGCGGGGTGGGTCTGGGTGACGGCGGTGGCGCTGGTGTCGACGGTGCTCGCGATCGCCCTGTTCTTCGTCGGGGCCACGACGCTCGGCCCGGTACGCGCGTCGATTCTCAGCATGCTGGAGCCCGTCGTGACGGTGCTCGCCACCTGGCTGCTGCTGGGCGGGACCCTGACCTGGCAGCAGCTCGCGGGGGGCACGGTGGTGCTGGCCGGCGCCCTCTGGGGCATCCTGGCGAGTTCGGCCCGCGGCACCTCCCCGGCTGCGGAGAAGACCGCCGTGCAGGCGTCCTCCTAGAAGCCCACTGAAGATCTCGCGTTCTTGCTCCGTCCTGGGAGAGGTCACGCCAGACTTCTTGGTCATGCAGGGTGAGTGGGCCGGAGAACCGATCGGACCGGATGTTTGGGCGACCTGCCGGGAGCTGATCCCGGCAGGAAGCGTGTTCGCATTCCTGGCCTCGCATCGCGAGGCGTTGTTTCCCGGAGCGATGTTCGCGGACATGTATCCGTCCCGAAACGGACGCCCGAGCATGCCGCCGCAGGTGCTGGCCGCCGCGATGGTGTTGCAGACCCTGCACGGGCTGTCGGACTTCGACACCGTCCAGGAACTGCGCTGTGACCTGCGGTGGAAAGCCGCCTGTGGCCTGGGACTGTATGACACCGCCTTCGATCCGTCGCTGCTGACCTACTTCCGGCGGCGGCTGGCCCGCAACCGCCCCCAACCGGATCTTTGATGCGGTGCGTGCGGTCGTGACGGCGACCGGGGCGCTGAAAGGACGACACCGCAGGGCGCTGGATTCGACCGTGCTGGATGACGCGGTGGCCACCCAGGACACCGTCACGCAGCTGATCGCCGCGATCCGCGGGGTGATCCGTGACGTCCCCGGCGCGGGCGAGGTCGCCGCTTCGTGCTGCACCGCCCATGACTACACCGATCCGGGCAAGCCGGCGATCGCCTGGAACGATGAGCAGGCACGCGTGGTGCTGGTGGACGCGCTGGTGGGGGACGCGATCCGATTACTGGCAGGCCTGCCCGAGCAGCCCTTGGGCGAGCAGGGCGCGAACGCGGTCGGCATCTTGGCCCTGGTCGCGGGCCAAGACGTCGAACCCGCCGACGACTCCGACGGCCGGGACGGACGATGGCGTATCGCCCGGCGCACCGTGCCCGACCGGATGATCTCCACGGTCGACCCCGAGTCCCGGCACGTGCACAAGACCCGCACCCACCACCAGGACGGCTACAAGGCCCACCTGGTCGTTGAACCGGAGACCGGCCTGCTGACCGCGGTCGCCCTGTGGCCCGGCGCCGGTGCCGCCCATCACAAGGCGGTGGTGGCTGTGGACCTGCTCGCCGGAGAAGACCGGCCCGTCGACGTCCTTGCCGATGCGGCCTACTCCACCGGTCCTTGCCGGCGGGAACTCCAGCAGGCCGGGCACCGGCTGGTGATCAAACCGGCGCCGCCACGGCCGGCCGTCCCCGGCGGATTCACCCTCGATGACTTCGTCATCGACACCGCCTCCGGCGTGGTCGTCTGCCCCGCCGGTCAACGCGCCACTTTGGGCGGTGACACCATCAAGAAGCGGGCTGTCTTCGGTGAGGCATGCGCGGGCTGCCCACTGCGTGAGCGCTGCACCACCGCCAAGAAGGGGCGAGTCGTGCAGATCACCCCTCACCACGACCTCCTCGTTGCCGCCCGCCGTCAGGCCGCCACCGACCCGGCCTGGCAAGCCGACTACCGCCGGTGGCGGCCCCCGGTCGAGCGCGCGGTCGCCTGGATCGTGGCCCGCGGCAGCCGACGATTGCGCTATATCGGCACCATCAAGAACAACGCCTGGCTCCATACCCGGGTCGCCGCCGTCAATCTCCGCACGCTCATCAACCTCGGACTTGCCCGGACCGGCGATAGGTGGACACTGGCCATCACACCGGTATAGGAACGCCACGCCACGGTCATGCTGTCGCCCCCACCGGGGACATCACAGACCCCCTGGGGGGCATCACAGCAAGATCTTCAGTGGGCTTCTAGGCGACGTTCCTCACCGGAAGTACAGATCCACCCCGGTCCTGGCATCAGGGGCAGGGCCGACGATCCCGGCTTCCCCACAGGGCGTTCGCTACCTCCAATGAGGAACGGAGCACTAGGTGCAAGAACCCAGCTCAGGACGAGGTCGACGTTGCGACCGAGCGGCCTGTCATGCCGCTACTTTACTCTTTCTTTAAGTGATCTTTACTGATAACTTCCTGCCCAAAATGCCAGCTTTGGCAGCCTGTACACCTTGGTGCGGGCTCCTTGGCATGCCTACAGAAAGAGCAACAGTCAGTGACACCAGACGCGGGGCAGCGAGGCTTATCCCTCACAGCCGCACACACGCGACGCCGAGGCTTCCTCGGCCGCGCCGCAGCCATCGGCATCGCCACAACTATGGTGATCAGCCTCGCCGCCGTACCCTCCTGGGCGCAGGAGCCCACCCCGCCACCCACACAGTCACCAGCGGAAACCAGAAGCCCGCAGCCCTCCGGCACCAGCTCAGGGGACAAGGTCCTCGATGCCGCCAAGAGCAAGGCGGCCAGGTCCGGCAAGCGGGTGGAGATCCCGGAACGCAACACCGAGACCACCACGGTGTACGCCAACCCCGACGGCAAGACCGTGCGCGTGGAGCTGTCCACCGAGCCCGTGCGCGTCAAGAAGGCCAACGGTGAGGGCTTCACCCCGATCGACACCACACTGGTGCAGCAAGACGGCGTCATCAAACCCAAGGCCATCAAGGGCGACCTGACCCTGTCGGCGGGCGCGGACACCGTCCTGCTGAAGAGCAAGACCGCTCAGGACACCACCGAGATCGAAGCCCCTGGCGGCAAACTGCCCAAGCCCACGCTGAAGGGCAACACCGCCACCTACCGGTCCGCCTACGGCAAGGGCCGCGACCTGGTGGTGACCGCGAACGCGACTGGGTTCCAGCAGCAGATCACCATCGCCGAACGGCCCACCGGCCCGGTCTCCTTCCGTGTCCCGTTCGACCTGCCCAAGGGCATGTCCTTCGGAAAGAACGCCGCAGGCCGGCCCACCATCATGGGCAAGGACGGCAAGACACTGACCGAGGTGCGACCGACACTGCTGCGGGACGCCAAGGCCGCCGACACAGGCGCCCCGCTCGATGCGGGCAAAACCGGCAAGGCCGCCGTCACCCTCGCCGAAGACGGCAAGACCCTGGTCTTCACGCCGGACGCCGCGTTCCTGGCCGATGCGGCGACGACCTACCCGGTGACGATGACCGCCGCGGCCTCTGACTGGTACGAAGGCCACACCGGCGGTGGCATGGACGCCTACATCAATGATGTCGACCTCACAGACAGCTGGGACACCTTCGCCGATTCCGAGATCGTGGTCGGCAAGTCCTACGCCAGCAACATCGCCAAGCGCTGGCGCGGTTACCTCAAGTTCCCCAACATCCCCGCCGAGTTCGCGGGCAGCACGGTGCAAAACGCCGACCTGCACCTGTGGAACCACCTGTCCAACACCTGCGGTACGTCGGTCGGTTCCGGCATCACAGCGCGGCGGATCACCTCCGCCTGGGATGACATGCTGCTGTACTGGAACAGCCAGCCGTCTGTTACCAGTGCGGGCGCGGACACCGAGTACGGCGCCTACAGCGAAGACTGCAACTACGCCTGGAACCTGACCCACTCACTCAACGGTATTGCCCAGGCATGGATCGACGGTGCCACCAACTACGGCATCCAGCTCACCACAGGTAACGAATCCGAGTTGCGAAACTGGCGGCGCTACGCCTCCGAGGACGCCGGTGGCTGCAGGACCACGCCACTGGAAGACTGCAAGTTCGAACTCCACCCGCCCATCCTGACTGTGGACGTCGAACTTCCATCGCCGCCACTGTTGGACGACGTCTTCATGTTCACCGACACACAGTTGACGACTATGCCTGAGTATGAGGAAGCTCTCGCCATGTCGGGCTATGTGCCTGAGGAGCCTGAGCCGGTCAACGTCACTGAGCAACTGGCCGACAAAATCGCTGGGCAACGTGACGGCCAAGCCAACGTGGTGGGGACGGACGACCTCCCCCCCATAGAGGTTGACCCCGGGGACGACACCGAAGGCATCATCCCAGTAGTGACAGGTGTTGAACCTGCTGACGGCGCCAAGGATGTACCGCTGGACGCGTCAATCAAGGTGACGTTCTCTGAGGCAGTCGCCGATGACAGCGTGACAGTCAAGGACGCCAGCGGCACACAGGTCGTGGGGACGTCGGTCTATGACGACACCCGCACGGTGCTGACCTTCACCCCTGCACAGGCATTGAAGCCGGGCACAACGTACACCGCTGAGGTATCAGAAGCCAGCAACTCGTGGGAAATCCCCATCAGCCCGTATTCGTGGTCTTTTACCACACTTATCCAGTCGGCGGGCCACTGGACCTTCGATGAAGGAGACGGCCGCACGGCTGCGGACTCTTCGGGAAAGCGCCACGATGCGACGCTGAACGACACAGCGACGTGGATCGCCGGCAAGAGCGGGAACGCGGTCTCCAACGTGCCGTCGCAGGCGCGGATCGCCGCCTCCCAGGCGGCGGCCACGCAGGGTAAGACCGTCGAGGTCGCCGACGAGACGACCGCGACCAGCATCACCTACGCCCAGCCCGACGGGAGGACTTACAAGACCGAGGTCACGGCCGGTCCGGTGCGGACCAGGCAGGGCGGCGGCTGGGTGCCGATCGACACCACTTTGGTCGAGCAGGGCGGCAAGCTGCGGCCCAAGACCCTCGCCGAGGGAGCGCTGGTGGAGCTCTCCGCCGGTGGCACGGATCCGTTCGTGAAGATGTCCGCCGACGGGAAGTCGTACGCGCTGCGCTGGCCGACACCGCTGCCCAAGCCGACCGTCAAGGGCAGTGTGGCCACCTACACCGACGCCGCGGGCGTGGGCGCCGACCTGGTGGTGACGGCGTTGCCGGCCGGGTTCCGGCATGAGGTGGTGCTGCGCCAGCGGCCGTCCAAACCGCTGGAACTGCGGATCGGCGTCGAGGACGACGGTCTGACCCTGACCGAGGGCAAGGGCGGCCGGCTGCTGCTGAAGGGCAAGGACAAGAAGCTGGTCGCCGCGGGGACCCGGCCGATCGTGTCGGACGGCAGCGGCAAGGGCCGGCCTGCGTCGGCCAAGCGCGGCCAGGCCGGGACGGACCTGGTCACCAAGAACGGCCGCACCGAGCTGGTGGTCAAGCCGGACCAGACGTTCCTGGCGGATGCCGGCACAACTTACCCGGTGCGTGTGGCCGCGGCGGTCACGCTGCCGCTCGGCGCCGACATCGAGGTCAGCACGTACGACACGGTCGATTCACCTGCGTTCCCTGACAATCAGTACCTCACCGCCGGCACCATGACGGACGGGTTCAAGGCCCGGGTGCATCTGCGGTTCGACACCACGGGTCTGCAGGGCAGCACGGTGACCGCCGCCACGCTGTCGATGAACACCATCGACGCCCACAACTGCGGCGCCGCGCTCGCCAACGGCATCCAGGTCGCCCGCCTGACCGGCGCCTGGGACCCGGACAACCTGTACTGGGCCAACAAGCCCGCCCACTCCACCGAGGACGCCTCCACCAACTTCAAGGGCGTCACCTCCGACTGCGCCACCTACCCGGACAGCATGGACTGGAACGTCACCGGCATCGCCCAGGACTGGGCCGCCGGCGCCGCCGACTACGGCCTGGTGCTCAAGTCGCCCGGCGAGACGAACATCAACAACTACCGGGTGTTCACCTCCTCCGAAGACACCGACTTCAACCTGCCGCCTAAGCTGACCATCACCACCAGCGGACCGGCATCGCAACCGACCGTCTCCGCCCCGGCCATCACACCGGCGCAGACCGTGAACGGCACCACGGTGACGACCTCGCTCACCCCGCAGCTCGCCGCCACCGTCGCCGACACCGCGAGCGGCAACCTCACCGGCCAGTTCGAGGTCGAACACGACCCGGCCGCCACCGGGCAGGGCAGCGGCCAGATCTGGACCGGAGCCTCGCAGACGGTCACCTCCGGCGGCCAGGCCACAATCAACATCCCCGTGGGCACGCTGACCGACGGCTGGAAGATCCGCTGGCGGGCCCGCGCGGCCAACGCCGCCGCCTCAACCACCTCGCCGTGGTCGGCCTGGCAGACGGCCACGGTCGACGTGCCCAACCCGACGGTCGGCGCCTTCCAGGTCACCCCCTCCCAGATGGTCGACGGCATCACCACGGCCACCAGCCTGACCCCCGCCCTGCGTGCCACGGTCACCGACCCAGCCGCGCAACCGGTGCGGGCGGAGTTCGAACTCGAACACGATCCCGCCGCCACCGGGCAGGGCACCGGCCAGATCTGGGCCGGCGCCGTGGACAACGTCGCCTCCGGCACGCAAGCGTCGGCCACCGTCTCCGACGGGAAGCTGACCGACGGGTGGAAGGTGCGCTGGCGCGTCCGGGCCCTCAACACGGTGAGCTCGCCGTGGTCGGACTGGCAGAATCTGACGATCGACGTGCCGGATGCGGTCTCCGAACCGGCCGTCGGGGCGCTGCAGGTCAGCCCGTCCGAGCAGGTGGACGGCGTCACCGTCACCCCCACTCGCACTCCGGCGCTGCTGGCCCAGGTGAGCGACCCGGCCGGCAAACCGCTGCGCGCGGAGGCCGAGATCGAGCACGACCCGGCCGCGCCCAGCGGTCAGGGCAGCGGCCAGATCTGGGCCGGTAGCGCCGACAACGTCCCGGCGGGCACCCAGGCGACCATCACGGTCCCGGCGGACAAGCTGGCCGACGGGTGGAAGGTGCGCTGGCGGGCCCGCACGGTCTCGGCCACCGCCACCTCCGCCTGGTCGGACTGGCAGTCCTTCACCGTCAGCCTGCCCAAGCCCACCGCCACCGACCTGACCATCACCCCGTCCAAGGTGGTGGACGGCGTGACGGTGACCACCACGCTCACCCCCACACTGCAGGCCACCCTCACCCACCCGACCGGCCAAGCGCTGCGCGCAGAAGCCGAAATCGAGCACGACCCGGCCGCACCGCAGGGGCAGGGCACCGGCCAGATCTGGACCGGCACCGTGGACGGTGTCGCCTCCGGCACCCAGGCGAGCATCGCCGTACCGGCGGACAAGCTGACCGACGGATGGAAGATCCGCTGGCGACTGCGCGCGGTCGCTGGCGACGCGGCCTCGGCCTGGTCGGACTGGCGGCAGGTCACCGTCGACGTCACCCAGCCGGGCGAGGAGCCCCTGGCGCAGACCTCCGGGCCGGTGATCCGCACCGACCAGAGCTTCACCGCCGCCGCCTGGCTGCGCTGGAGCGACAAGGACGGCGACTACACCGTCCTTGAGCAGAAGGGCACCCACCAGGCGCCCTTCCGCCTCGGCAACACCCCCGACCACGGGTTGGTGTTCACCTTCACCAGCGCCGACGCCGCCGACGCGACGGTCGAGGGCGTCCTGTCCGAGGTTGAGCCGCCGGTCGACGAGTGGTTCCACCTGGCCGGCGCATACGACGCCGCGGCCAAGACCGCCTCGCTGTACCTCAACGGAACCCTCATCAAGACCGACCCCGTCGGCTTCGCGACGTGGAACGCGGACACCGCCATGAGCCTGGGCAGCAAGGTGAAGGGCGGCCTTGACGATGTCCAGGTCTACCAGCGGCCCCTGGCTGCCAATGACGTAGCCGCTCTCATCGCGAGGACGAACGGGCAGACCGCCCAGAACGTGAACTCTCCGAGCCGGCCCGTGCAGGCCGCCGCTCCCACCGCGAACAGCGCTGCACAATTCGATTACGACCACCTGAATTTGGAGGACTGTCTCCAGACCCCCAAGCATCCGACCATTGACTATGCCCGCATCCAAGAACGCCCGTTCTCTTCCTGCTGGACAACCTGGGTCAGCATGGGAACGTACGAAGCGACCGAGGATGGCGACGGCCCGGACGGAAAGCGGTGGGTCAAGGCCAGCAATAAAGTCGGCACGAGCAAGAGCGGCGGCAGGGCCGGCATACTGGCCTCCATTCTGGAGATGGCCGAGGAAGATACTCTGGACCACCCCAGTGAAATATTCTTCCAGTTCCGTGCCACCTGGGTGCTCAACAGCTACGTGGGGAACAAGGCGGGCACGGAGGTGGCCAACGCAGAAGGCAGCGGCCTGAAGCCGCAGAACATGAAGCTCTTCGTGCGGCTGACCGACTTCGCTCTGTATTGGAACGGAAAAAGATACCCTCTGGACGAGAGGACCTCGACAGAAATCCAAGGGCTCCAGCTGACATTCGAAGCGCAGACCGAATCGGCTAATTTGACGCCTTGCCGGTCCGTCACCGGAAGTACCACGAAGACAATCAAACAATGGGAAGAAACCAGTAGTGCCATGTTCCTGCTGGAAAGCAATCCCATCGCAGGAGGAAGTAACGCGATATGTACGATCAAGCCCACGCTCACTCGTTTTCATAACAATCGTTCAGATCTTCCTCTGTGGAGCTACGAAATAGTAGGAACGGCGGGGAAGCGGCTCGGCGTAGCCCGACATGGCTATGCACGGCTGCCGGGGGACCTCAGCACCCTGGCGGCCCCCTACTACCGGTGCGATCGGGATAAGGTGATCAATCACACCGGCGGATGTGTCAACGACAGGGCACACCGGGTCTTCGAAATGTCAGAAAGCAAGAACCCTGAATTCGCCGAAGTCACCAGGCACATCAAAGCTGCCCTGGACCCGAGCATAAACGGGCTCACATCCCCCCCGCTTCGCCCAGGACACGACTGGTCAAAGCCGGAGTACCCGCCCTCGAAGTACTGGACCGGAAGCGAGCAACCCAAGACAATCCCCGGAAACTGGAACGTCGCCTCCAGTCCGCCGCTGCACAAGCGCCCGGCAGGCACCACCAGCTTCAACAGGAATTTCTTCTCCAACCTTGAAATGTACATGGATGTCGGAACAGGCACCCCAATGCACTGGAGTAAAACACCCATAACCAATTACTGCAAATACTACTTCAGAGACCAATATCCAAAGGCGGAGAACAACGAAGGGATGCCCTGGTCCGGCGGCAGGACGCGGGACACCAGATTGGAATGCGACGAGTACCCCTTCGCCTCGACCTACCAGGGGGCAGCTGGCAACGGAAGAGGGACTGGCCACTACTCCATCAGGGCCGTTAACGGCGGACATAATGAACGGCATGGCAACGCACTGAAGGCGTTCTATGACAAATATCATGTCGCCACCCATCACGCCTTCTGGGTGAGCATCGTGCCGTAGCCGTCATCCCCCTCGGCGTATCAAAGTGGGGGTGTGGATCGTACATGACCCACACCCCCACTTTTCGCAAGCCAACCAACAAGAGGTGAACAATGCAGAATTCCTATCGCGCCCTTCCCGAGGAAAGCCAGTGGGACCTACTGACCGAACATGGTCTAGAATCGTGGTTCAGCTGCCAATGGGTGAACACAGAAGACAGCAACGAGATCACCCGACGGCTGGGTGTCGATCCCCAGAACGGCACATTGTGCGACTTTCAAACAGCCATGCAATCATACGAAACCAGCCCGGAAAAACTGATCGTCTGGGTGGGAGAGCACTCAGCCGGCTGGTCCGCCATCCTCACCATCAGCGGCGGAACGGTGCCGCCACAGCTGGTAGAGGCGCTGAGCGCAGACGGACAACGCGTACTCGAAGCCTATTATGTGGAAGAGGCCGATCCCGGCAAAGTGCTGTACACATATGACAGCGAATACATCGGAGAGGTATTCCCTCCTTCCTCCCCTGGGGGATGGATGGAGGTCCCTGAGTTCGAGGCGCACGCGAGCGGACTGGAACTCAGCGATGAAATCAGCGACGCTGAAGCCTTTGACCGCTATATGTGCATGGTAGGACGGATCACCGGCCGGTTCGTCGACCGGGCTTGGTTCGCATCAACACGAACCCTGTACCACGTTCCACATGGAGCATGACGTCAATGAACGCGTATGAGTTTTTCCAGAACGTCAAACGACACTTCGCTCCCCTGGAGGCGGTACCGGCAGGCCCCGCCGGTACAAGCAAGTCCTTCGGGTGCGCTCCTTCTGAGCGACCGAGCTGATCAGGCGGTGAGCTCTGCGCCTTGCCGAAGTCTCCATCCGTGCACTCAGCCTCGATCTTTCGTGATCAAGGATTGGTCGGCTGAGCGGGTCGGCTGAGGGTTGATTACGGGTGGTGGTCAGCGCGCCGGCCCGGCTGTCGCGTCGGGTGGGCGGGGTTCCACGGGCCCGTGGGTGTCCTTTCCTGGTCGTAGGGTCGGTTGATTGCTGGTCAGGGTGGGGCGGGCAGGGCTTGCAGGCGGGTCAGGGCGGTGAGGGTGTCGCGGGCCCAGGGCCATCGGGCGGCCAAGCGCAGGCGCACGCGTCGGCCACCGCGGACCAGTCGTCCGGCCACGGCGAACAGCCGCAGGCGCAGGCATTTGGGCTCGTAGCTGCGGGCGGCAGTACCGGGCAGGGCGGGCATCTGCATCCAGGTGAGCGGTTCGCAGGCCAGGGCGACGAGCTCGCACCAGATCTGGTTGCGGGCGAAGTGGTGCAGGGGCAGGTTGGCCAGGACGGGGTCGGCTCGCATTCGCTCGAGCCGGGATTTGATCCCCCACAATGTCGAGTTTCGGAAGGTCTTACATGCGTGGGCGCAGGTAGCTGCCTCTGCGGTAAACCCGGCCATGGTGTCGAGTTCGCCGCGAAAGAAGCATTTGACCTGCGAAGACGTGATGAACCCGGCATCATCGAGGAGCTCGTTCCAGGTGTCTAACCTCTCGATGATGCCGAGTTTGCCCTGAGGGCGTGACCTGACCTACTGAAACGTGATGAATTCCGCCGTGGGGCGGATTTTCGCATCCGGTTTCCGCGAAGAACGGGTCATACAGGCGAGCCAGCTAGTGCGACGTTCCTCACCGGAAGTACAGATCCACCCCGGTCCTGGCATCAGGGGCAGGGCCGACGATCCCGGCTTCCCCACAGGGCGTTCGCTACCTCCAATGAGGAACGGAGCACTAGTTCGGTACGTCCCGAGCACCGGCGCCCACGGCGAGGTCGGCACCTCCTCGCAGTTCGCGACGGAGCACGAGGGCGTGGTGCAGGTAGTTACGCGCCAGGCGGGTGCGGCCCGCCGAGCGGTGCAGCTCGCCGAGTGTCTGGACCGTGGCGGCCTCCCCGCTCCGGTCTCCGAGCCGCTGGAAGATCAGCAAAGAGCGCTCCAGCTGGTCGGAGGCGTGCGACCGGTCACCGCGGACCACCTGCAGGCCGCCCAGCCCCTGCATGGCGTAGGCCCCGCAGTGCAGGTCGCCCAGGCCTTCGAAGATGTCCAGCGCGCGCCCCTGGAAGCGCATCGCCTGGCCGGGGTCCGCCCCCAGATCGTGCAGCCGCCCGAACTGCATGGACACGCAGCCCTCGCGATGGGAGTCGCCGATCTCCCTGGCCAGCCGCAGCGCCGCGTCCAGCCAGTTCGAGGCCTGCCGCAGGTCGCCCAAGGCCAGGCAGGCCCGTCCGATGGCCTGCCGCGCGTAGGCCTCGCCGCTCTGGTCTCCCATGGCGAGGAACAGGGCCAGAGCCTGCCGGAAGTATCCGAACGCCCGGAGATTCTCGCCGCAGAACTGGTTGACCGCCCCCAGCCCGCAGATCGAGGTCGCCTCCCCCCGTCTGTCCCCCAGCTCGTGGAAGATCCTGAGGGATCGCCGGAACATCTCCGTCGCCTCGGCGTAGCGGTCCTGGTAGAGACTCACCTGGGCCAGGCCCCGGAGCATGGCCGCCTCGCCGAGGCGGTCCTTGGCCAGACGCGCGGCCTCCAGGGCGATCCGGTGGGTGGAGCGCCACTCGTCGAAGTGGCAGCGCAGGTCGAAGTAGGGCACGAGTGCCGCGGCGAGTCCCCACGCCGATCCGGCCGGCCCGGCGTCGGCGGCGAGGCGTACCGCTCCCACCAGTGCGTCGTGCTCGGCGTCGAACCAGGACAGCGGGTCGGCGGTCAGGCGGCCGAGGGTGTCCTCGGCCAGCTGCCAGCGGGGGGCCGAGGCCGAGGTCAGGCTGAACAGCGTGGTCGGCAGCCGGGCGGTCGCGCTCTCGGTGGTGGCCGTCCACCCGCCGAGCACCCTGATGAGCGCGTGCCGGTCCGAGGCGCCACCGGCCTTCTCCTTCGCGTTGCAGCGGACCAGGTCGTGCAGCCGGTAGCGCGGCTGGCCGATCGGGTCGGTCCCGACCAGCTGGAGCAGGTTGGCGTCGACCAGGACGTCCGTCACCTCGTCGGCCCGGTGCCGGCCCAGTGCGGCGTCGACCACCCAGCCGGGCACGGACTGCGGGCCCAGGAGGCCGAGCACCCGGAAGGCACGTGCCGCGTCCTCGGGCAGCAGCCGGTAGCTACGGTCCAGGCTGACCCGCACCCCCAGATCCCCGGCGCGCAGCTCGCTGAGCCGGTTCGACTCGACCTCCAGCCGCTGCCGCAGCACGCCGAGCGACCAGCCGGGCCGGCCCGCCAGCCGTGCCCCGGCGATCCTGACGGCCAGCGGCAGGTGGCAGCAGGCCGCCAGGATCGCCGAGGCGGCCTCCCTCTCCTGTTCCAGCCGCTCGGGACCGACGATCGCGGCCAGCAGGTCCTCTGCCTCCCGCGGCGACAGCACGTCCAGTTCAAGCCGGAGCGCCCCGGGCAGTTCGGTGATCCGCCGCCGGCTTGTCACCAGCACCGCGCAGCCGCTGCCCGGCAGCAGCGGCCGTACCTGGGCGGCGTCCGCGGCGTCGTCGAGGAGGACGAGCATCGGACGTTCGGCCAGCAGGGACCGGTAGAGCGCGGCACGTTCGCGTTCGGTGTCCGGCAGGTCCGCCGTGTCGGCCCCCAGCGCCCGCAGCGCCTCGGCCAGCAGCTCACCGGGGTCCGCGGGCACCGGGGCGGTCCCACGGAGATCGAGGTAGAGCTGCCCTGCCGGATATCCGGCCCGTACGGCATGCGCACAGTGCACGGCCAGCGCCGACTTGCCCACGCCCGGCGCCCCCGTGACCACGACGATCGAGGGCGGTCCGGCCGGCGGGCGCTCGGTGAAGGTCAGCGCCCTCGTGAGGACGGCGGCGCTCTCGGCCCTGCCGGTGAAGTCCGGCACGTCAGGGGGGAGCTGCCGGGGAGCGGTGCGAGCCGCGGGATGGTCCGGCACGGCCACGGCGGGCAGGGGCTCCCCCGCCAGGATGGCCGAGTGCGCCCGGCGCAGATCCGCGCCGGGTTCGACGCCGAGCTCGGTGACCAGTTGCCGCCTGACCATGGTGTAGGTGTGCAGGGCCTCGGCCTGCCTGCCGCTCCGCTGCAGGGCGATCATCAGCTGCCGCCAGAGATCCTCGCGGAAGGGGTGCTCCTTCAGCAGCCCGCGCAGCTCGCCGATCGCGCCCGCGTGGTCGCCTCGCTCCAGTTTCAGAGCGACCAGTTCCTCGGCGGCGCCGAGCCGTGCCTCCGCCAGTGACTGCAGGCGCCCGTCCCAGAGCGGGCTGCCCGGTAGGTCGGCGAGCGGTGTCCCGCGCCACAGCGCGAGCGCCCGGCGGAGCCGGTCGAAGGCCTCGTCGGTACGGCCCGCCGCGCGCGCCTTGGCGAGCAGGTCCTCAAAAAGCAGCATGTCGAGCTGCTCGGGTGCCAGCTCGATCACGTATCCGGACGGGCGGGCCTGGATCCGCGCGCCCGCCGCCGCCAGTACGCCCCGGAGCGAGCTCACGTAGGTGCGGAGGTTCGCCTGGGCGGACCGTGGCCGCTGCCGGGGCCACAACACCTCGACGAGGAGGTCCGCACCGACCACGCGGTCCGCGTTGAGCAGCAGCGACGCCAGCAGGACTCTGGGTTTCGTACCGGCGATGCGCAGAGACCGTCCCGAACTCCGGACGTCGAGGGTACCGAGCACGTTGAACGTGGGTTTATCGACCACCATGACCGCATTTACTCCTCTTGTGGAGGCGCTGCAACCATTCATCGGACTGTGTCGTACGAGTCGGATAGGTCTTTATATCGATTTTGGATGATTTTTGTATCACCAATCCGGACTCTGGACCCCGGCAAGAGCCTTTCGGAGAGAACTAACAGACAGTGCACGGCATCGGTCAGGGCGCTGCCCGCCGGGCCTGCGGGAAAGGATCCGCATGAGACTCAACGGGGTACTCACGGTGGGGTTCGCCCTGCTACTCGGTCTCGCCGGCGGCGTCACGACACCGGCCGCCGGTGCGACGGCACCGGGGGACCCGGGCCCGGCCGACAGCGCGGCGGACCCCGCGCCGAGCGACGAGATGAGCATCCTGGCGACCAACTTCCAGCTGCCCTTCCCCTGCGGACAGGCCTGGACGGGCAACTCCAGCGCCAGCAGCGCGCACCAGTCCTGGGAGATCGACTTCAACCGGGGCAGCTCCGCCGACGCCGACCTGGGCGACACCGTGGTCGCCGCGGCGGCGGGCACGGTCTCCATCTCCGCCCACCAGGGATCGACCAACGGCTTCGGGAACCTGGTCAAGATCGACCACGGCGGCGGCTGGTCCACCTACTACGCGCACCTGAACTCGCGCTCGGTGAGCGCGGGCGCCTCGGTCTCCCAGGGCCAGAAGATCGGCACGGTCGGCAAGACCAGCAAGCCCGGCAACAACATCTCCGCCCACCTGCACTACGAGGTCCGCCTGGGCACCGGCTACCCGTCCAACATCCAGAAGGCCGTCTTCAACGGGTCCACATTCGGCTACCCCGCCCAGACCGTGACCTCCAGGAACTGCGGCGGCTCCACCAACCCGTACACCCCGCAGGAGGTGTGCGGTTCCGGCTACGACGTGATCGACTCCGCGGCGCTGGGTTCGGCGGGCACCGTCTACCTGCTCTACAACAACTCCACCGGCTACAACTGCGTGACCACGATCAAGAGCACTTCCATCGGCACCGCGAGCGCCACCAGCGCCTACCTGGAGGTGCAGGGCGCCACCCGCGTCACCGACTCGGGCGACTTCGCCTACTACGCCGGCCCGATACGCGCCTCCGGGGCCGGAAAGTGCGTCAAGTGGGGCGGCAAGGCCGGCTCCACCGGCTACGACAGCCCCTTCGAACACTGCGGTAGCTGATCCACCGAAGGGGCCGTCTCCGTCCCCACCGGGCGGAGACGGCCCCTTCGACGTCCCCCACCTGCTTGAGGAGAATCCGTGAAGGCCCGACTCCGCCGTTCGGCCGCGCTGCTGGCCGGCTCGCTCGTCCCCCTGGTGCTCCTGGCCGGCCCGCCCGCGAGCGCGGCTCCCCCCGACCCCCTGGCCGACGCCTTCACCCGCGCGGCCGCGACCTACGAGGTGCCCCGCGACCTGCTGGTCACGCTCGGCTACGCCGAGACCCGTCTCGACGGGCACGGAGGTGAGCCGAGCGCCAGTGGCGGCTACGGGATGATGCACCTCGTCAGCAACCCGACGGTCCACTCCCTGGAGCAGGCCGCCAAGCTGACCGGACAGCCGGTCTCGGCACTGAAGAGCGACGACGCGGCCAACATCGCGGGCGGCGCCGCGGTGCTGCGCGCCTACGCCAACGAGCTCGGACTGGACGCCGCCGCCCGCAAGGACGCCGGGAAGTGGTACCCGGCGGTGGCCAGGTACGGCAACGCCTCCTCCTCCGAGGTGGCCCGGCTGTACGCCGACACCGTCTACGAGTTGCTCGCCTCGGGTGTCAGGGCCGCCACGCCGAACGGTACCGTGACCGTCCGGCCGCAGGTGGTGCGACCCGAGCGGGGCGCGTACGCCAAGGCACCGGACCTGGACAGGACCTTCGCCGCCGCGGCCGTGGACTATCCGGGTGCCCACTGGGCGGCCGCCAGCTCGTCCAACTACGCCGTCTCCAACCGGCCCGCCAGCAACGCGATCGACCGCATCGTCGTCCACGTGACCCAGGGCTCCTACGCCGGCACCATCTCCTGGTTCCAGAACCCCGCCGCCCAGGTCTCCGCGCACTATGTCGTGAGTTCCTCCGACGGCGACATCACCCAGATGGTCCGCGAGAAGGACAGGGCCTGGCACGCCGGAAACCACAACAGCCGCTCCGTGGGCATCGAGCACGAGGGTTACGTCGACAACGCCTCCTGGTTCACCGACGCGATGTACCGTGCCTCGGCCGCGCTGACCCGCTCCATCGCCGACCGGTACGGCATCCCCAAGGACCGCACCCACATCGTCGGGCACGTCGAGGTGCCGGGAGCCGACCACACCGACCCGGGACCCAACTGGAACTGGACCAGGTACATGCAGTTCGTCACCGGCGACACCGGCGGCGGCAACCCGCACACCCCGCAGTCGGTATGCGGTTCCGGCTACGACGTGATCGACTCCGCGGCGCTGGGTTCGGCGGGCACCGTCTACCTGCTCTACAACAACTCCACCGGCTACAACTGCGTGACCACGATCAAGAGCACTTCCATCGGCACCGCGAGCGCCACCAGCGCCTACCTGGAGGTGCAGGGCGCCACCCGCGTCACCGACTCGGGCGACTTCGCCTACTACGCCGGCCCGATACGCGCCTCCGGGGCCGGAAAGTGCGTCAAGTGGGGCGGCAAGGCCGGCTCCACCGGCTACGACAGCCCCTTCGAACACTGCGGCTAGCGGACGTGACGGGAGAAGCGGGACCGTGCCGGCCTGAGCCGGTTCCGCTTCCGGTCCCGGTTTCGCGGCTCGCGATCGCCAGGTCAGATCCTGGCGTTCCGACGCAGGATGTCGATGGCACGGACCGTGATGTGGCCTCGCCAGTCGAGGGAACCCGCGGGCGAGATCCTGGCGTAGTCGACGGCCCAGCCGCCGTCGTCCTGTTGCAGACCGGCCAGGCGGTCGAGGTCGGCGGAGATCACCTCGGGGGCGAACAACTCCCGCGCCGGCCCCCCGGGGTAGGGGGCGAAGTCGAGCGGATACAGCGTCTCCTCCTCGGTACCGCCCTCGACGTGCAGCCGGCCGTCGGCGGGAAGGTGCTCGCCGAGGCGACGCAGGAGATCGGCCGCCTCGGGCAGGCGGCCGTGCACGACGTCCAGGAACCGCACCGCGAAGGCCAGCACGTACGCGGAGGGCGCCGTCTCGATCGTCTCGATCTCGGTCAGGCAGTATCTGGTGGCCCGTGCCAGCCAGGAATGGGCGGCCACGGCGGGATCATGGACGGCGACGCGATGCGCGACGGCGGCGGACACCGCGGTGATCTGCAACGACGACACCGAGGGGTCGGCGTCCCGCCACCAGGGGGCGCAACCGGCGGTGCCGGTCAGCGGCAACACGAACGGCAGGCCTCCGTCGGGCAGGGACACCGACTCCAGCCAGTCGCACAGCGCCACGGCCCGCGGCGTGGTGGCGGGGGCGATGTCCTCGAACACCTCGAAGGCGTGCGCCGCGGCCCCGGGCTGGCTCTCGCCGGAGCGCAGGTCAGGCTCCAGACCCCAGCCGTAGCCGCCGTCGGGGTTGCGATAGCCGTCCAGGGCGGCCAGCACGGCGGCGGGGCCCTGCCGGTCCCTCAGCACCTCGAAACGGCGGCGGTCCAGGACACGCGCGTGCGTGGCCATGAAGGCGTCCGCCGCGGCAAGATCGACGTTCATCCAGTTTCTCCCGGTATGTGAATGGCGGTGAAGCGGGAGACCGGGCCTGTGCGGGCCCGCCCCCGGTTCCAGCCATGGGCGGCCGATCAGGCGTTCATCCTGCTCCGGCCGCCGGGCCGGCGTCTTGCAGGAATCGGTCATCGGGGCGACACGCGGGCGGCGGGATCCGCTCACCCGCTGTTCCGGCTCAACATAATGTGTTTGCGCCGCTCTCCGGCTCGGATAATGTTGCCGTCTCCAGCAATGGACCCATCGAGGAGGTGAGACCCATTACCGCTGTGTCAGGTCGGGTGCTCTCATCTCACGACCGTGCGGTTCACCGGGCATAGGTGACCGGGAGAGCACCCTTCGGCATCCCGAAAGGCTCTCGTGTCCTCTCCGCTGTCCCCCTACCCCCAGTCCGTCATCGTCACCAGGCTCCGGGCCGCCGGCTGCGTGTTCGCCGAGGACGAGGCGCACCTGCTCGTCTCCACGGCACGGACCCCGTCCGACCTCACCGCCATGGTGGACCGCCGGGTCGCCGGTCTGCCTCTCGAACACGTTCTCGGCTGGGCGGAGTTCTGTGGCCTGCGGATAGCCGTGGACCCCGGAGTCTTCGTACCCCGGCGGCGCACCGAGTTCCTCATCCACCAGGCCGTCGCCGTCCAAGACCGGCAGGCCCCCGCCCGGACGCAGGTCGTCGTCGACCTGTGCTGCGGCTCGGGCGCGGTGGGCGCCGCGCTGACCGCCGCGCTGGAGCGGGTCGAGTTGCACGCCGTCGACATCGACCCCGCCGCGGTGCGGTGCGCCCGCCGCAACGTCGCCGCCACCGGCGGTCAGGTGTACGGAGGCGACCTCTACGCGCCGCTGCCCGGCACACTGCGGGGGCGCGTCGACCTCCTGGTCGCCAGCGCGCCCTACGTACCCACCGAGGCGATCGGGCTGCTGCCCCCGGAGGCCCGTATCCACGAGCCCCGGGTGGCACTCGACGGCGGCGAGGACGGCCTGGACGTCGTACGGCGCCTGGCCGCCGCGGCGCCGCTGTGGCTGGCGCCGGACGGCCACCTGCTGGTCGAGACGAGCGAGCGCCAGGCGCCGCGAACCGCCGAGGCCTTCGCCCGCAACGGGCTGATCCCGAGGATCGCCGGTTCCGCGGAGCTGGACGCCACAGTCGTCATCGGAACCAGGCCCACCTGCCGGTCCCCGCGCCGCTGAGCCGGACGGGGCCGGTACCCGTGCCGTTCGGGTACCGGCCCCCCTCGCCCGGGGGCCCGGACGGCCCTGACCCGCGCTCTGCCTGAGCGTGGGCCCGCCGGACCTCCACGGCCCGGCCAGACCCGGCCAGACCCGGCCAGAAGGGTCAGCCGAGGACGCGTAGCCGAAGGCTCGTCGCTCCGGACACCTGGGTCAGGCCGAGGCGCTCCAGCAACTCATCGGTGCGCCGTGGGCGAGCGGACCTTCCCCGGCTGCGGCCGGCCGGGCTTTTCCCGGGTGCCGGGCCCGCGGGGTCGCAGCAGTACCTCGGCGAGGAGTTCGGCGAGGTGGACCGGCTGTGCGCGGGTGCCGGACTCGATCTGGGTGCGGCAGGAGAAGCCGTCGGCGAGGATCCTGGTGTCCCGGCCGGCGTCGCGTACGGCGGGCCACAGGCCCAGTTCGGCTATCCGGGTCGATATCTCGTGGTGCCCGCGTTCGAAGCCGAAGTTGCCGGCGAGGCCGCAACAGCCGACATCCAGTACCTCGACCTCGACCCCGACGCGTTCCAGCAGCCTGGTGTCGGCGTCGAAGCCCCAGATGGCATGTTGGTGACAGTGCGGCTGGGCGATCGCGTGGATCCCCGTGCCCGGTGGCGGAGCGGTCGGCACCCGGTCCACCAGCATCTCCGCCAGCGACCTGGTCTGTTCGCCCAGCAGTTTCACGTCGGGGTCGCCGGAGAGCAGTTCGGGCGCGTCGGAGCGCAGGACGGCGGCGCAGCTGGGCTCCAGCGTGACGACCGGCACCCCCCGCCGCAGCCGGGGGGCCAGCGCCGCCACCGTCCGGCGCAGGACGCGCTCGGCCATGGCGAGCTGGCCGGTGGAGATCCAGGTGAGCCCGCAGCACAACGGCACCGGCGGCACCTCGACCCGGTATCCGTACGCCTCCAGCAGGTGCACCGCCGCCTTGGCCGCGCCGGGGTTGAAGTTGTCGGTGAAGGTGTCCGGCCACAGCACGACCTGGTCCCCCTCGGCCATGGGCCGGTCCCTGAACCAGTCGGTGAAGCGCTGGGCGGCGAACCTCGGCAGCTCGCGGCGCCGATCCACGCCACCGGCCAGCTTGACGATCCGGCCCAGGCCGGGCGCGTGGGTGAGCGCGTTGACCGCCCCGGGCGCCACCGAGGCGAGCCTCGCCCACAGCGGCAGCCAGCCCATCGAGTAGTGCGCGGCCGGCCGCGGCCGCCGACGGTAGTGATGGGAGAGGAACTCGGCCTTGTAGGTGGCCATGTCCACGTGGACCGGGCATTCCCCCCGGCATCCCTTGCAGGCCAGGCACAGGTCGAGCGCCTCGTGCACCTCCTCGGAACGCCAGCCGCCGGTGATGGTCTCGCCGCGCATCATCTCCATCAGGATGCGGGCCCGGCCGCGGGTGCTGTGCTTCTCCTCCCGGGTGACCCGGTAGCTGGGGCACATCACCCCGCCGGAGCTGGAACGGCATTTGCCGATGCCGACGCAGCGGGCGGCGGCGTGGGTGAACCGGTGGTGATCCGCCGGGTAGTCGAAGTGCGTCCTCGGCTCCTTCGGGTGATAGTCGAGGTGGTCGAGGTTCTCGTCCAGCCGGTACGGTTTGACGATCTTGCCGGGGTTCATTCGCCAGGTGGGATCCCAGATCCGCTTGAAGTCGGCGAACAGCTGGACGATCTCGTGGCCGAACATGATCGGCAGCAGCTCTCCGCGGGACTGCCCGTCGCCGTGTTCGCCGGACAGCGACCCCCCGTAGGAGGCGACGAGGTGCGCGGCCTCCTCCACGAACCGGCGGTACTTCGCCACCCCCTCGGGATCGTCCAGATCGAACGGCGTGCGGGTGTGCACACATCCCTGCCCGAAATGCCCGTAAAGAGAACAGTTGTGGTAGTCGAACCTGCGCAGAAGTTCCTGGAAGTCGCGCAGGTAGTCGCCGAGCCGGTCCGGCGGGACCGCCGCGTCCTCCCACCCTTCGTGGGTGTCCGGGTTGTCCGGCGGGTAGGCGGTCACCCCCAGCCCCGCCTCACGGATCCGCCACATCCGCTCCTCGTCGGCCGGATCGTCGAAGTAGGCGGTGTGCGCGCGCCCGGCGCTCTCGGCCAGTCTCCGGGCCCGGTCGTCGGCCTCCTGCCGGGTGGCACCGCCGAACCGCACCATCAGCCAGCCCGACCCCTCGGGGAGCCTGTTCAGCACGTTTTCGTCGGCGACCCGCTCCACCCTGGCCAGGTCCATCAACTCGTGGTCGAGCCCCTCCAGGGCCAGTGGCCGGTGCGTCACGATCTCCGGCACCATGTCGCCGGCCGTGGCGAGGTCCGGGTAGCCCAGCACCACCAGCGACTGGAACGGCGGCACCTCGAACAGCCTGATCTCCGCCCGCAGCACCGTGACCAGCGTCGACTCGCTGCCCACCAGCGCCTGGGCCACGTTGAAACCCTTCTCGGGCAGCAGCGAGTCCAGGTTGTAGCCCGAGACGCGACGCGGGATGTCCGGGTAACGGGTGCGGATCAGCGCGAGGTGCTCATCGCGCAGTTCCCGCATCGCGCGGTAGATCTCCGCCCTCCGGCCGCCCTGCCCGAGGATCCGCGCGTACTCCTCGTCGGAGGTCTCACCGACCCACATGCGCAGGCCGTCGTAGGTGAGCACCTCCAGGCGGATCACCGAGTCGACCATCTTCCCGTACGCCTGCGCCGAGGCCCCGCACGAGTTGTTGCCGATCATCCCGCCGATCGTGCAGGTGTCGTGCGTGGCAGGCTTCGGGCCGACCATCAGCCGACGGTCCGCGAGCCGGGCGTTGAGGTCGTCCAGGCAGGCGCCCGGTTCGACCAGCGCTCGCTCGCCGTCCACCGACAGCAACCGCGTGCAGTACTTCGACCAGTCGATCACCACACCCTCGTTGCAGCACTGCCCGGCCAGGCTGGTACCGCCGCCGCGGGAGTGCACCGGCACCCCGTACTCGTGGCAGACGCGTACCGCCCAGACCGCGGCGTCGACGGTGCGGGGCAGCACGACCACGGACGGCGTCTGCCGGTAGTTCGAGGAGTCGTGGGCGTAGGCGGCCAACGTCCCCTCGTCGCACCGCACCTCTCCGTCCACCCGCGCACTAAGATCACGATAAAGTGGCACGTTTACTCACATACCCGACATATCGCCAAAGGAGTGGCAACGTTCCGGCATGAATCAGACCTTGCCGAAGGCCGGGCACTATCAGCCGACCCGGTACGGCTCGGCGTCGGCGCGGCGCAGGGTGAGGCCGAGGCCGGGCGCCTCGGGGCTGGGCCGGACGCTGCCGCCACTCGGATCCAGCACGCCGTCGAAGAACATCGACTCGATGCGCACATGGTCGTGGAACCATTCCAGGTGGCGCAGGTTGAGGGTGGCCGCGGCGGCGTGCGCGTGCAGGTGCGGCGCGCAGTGACCGGAGATCTGCAGGCCGTGCGAGGCCGCGACGGCGGCGACGCGGAGCCATTCGCTGACGCCCCCGCAGCGGGACACGTCGGCCTGCAGGCAGTCGACCGCCCCCGCCTGGCACATCCGCCGGAAATAAGTAAGGTCGCACCCGTATTCTCCGGCCGCGACCTCGGGCAGGACCGCGTCACGGACCGCACGCAACCCGTGGAGATCGTCTGAGGAGACCGGCTCCTCCAACCAGCGCACGTCCAGGTCGGCCGCCTCTCCCATCACCCGGACCGCCTGCTTGACGCTGTAGGCACCGTTGGCGTCGACGAACAGCCCGACCTCGTCGCCGACGACCTTTCTGGCCAGGCGCATCCGGTCCAGATCCCGGCCGGGGTCGGCGCCCCACGACTCACCGATCTTGATCTTCACCCTGGGAATCCGCCGCTCCTGCGTCCAGTGGACGAGCTGCCTGGTCAGCCGCCGGTCGTCATAGGTGGTGAAACCGCCGCTGCCGTAGACCGGAACCTCCTCGTGCACCGCGCCGATCAGCCGGTACAACGGCAACTTGAGCAGACGGGCCTTCAGATCCCACAGCGCCACGTCCACGGCGGAGATCGCGTATCCGGCCACTCCCGGCCTGCCGTCGTTACGGACGGCGCGGACCATCGCCCGCCACGCTCCGGCGACGTCCAGAGCGGCACGGCCGAGCAGCACCGGGGCGAGCCGGTCGCCGATGACGGCGGCGCAGGCGGCGGGCCCGTACGTCCAGCCGAGGCCGGTGACTCCATCCGCCCGCACCCGCGCCAGCACCATCGTGGTCGAATCCCACGCCAGCGTCCCGTCGGCCTCGGGTGAGTCGGTCGGGACGGTGTAGACGCTCGCCTCGGCCGACTCGATCGGCGGGTCGATCACCTGCCGCCGCCGTCACGGTGCGGGAGGAACTCCTGGGCCTTGGTCTTGATCCCCTCCTTGATGACCCCCCAGCGGTTCTCGTCGCCCCGCAGCAGCGCCTCGGCGGCGTCCTTCATCTGCTCGAAACTCGCGTGCGGCGGGATCGGCGGCACGTCCGGATCGACGTGCACGTCCAGCAGCACGGGCCGGTCGGCACCCAACGCCTGCTCCCAGGCCGGCCCGATCTCCTCGGGCCGCTCGACGGTGACGGCGCCCAGGCCGAGAGAGGCGGCGAAGCCGGCGTAGTCCACGTCGGGCAGGGTCTGCGACTGCGGGAACTTGGGCGCGCCCTGCATGGCACGCATCTCCCAGGTCACCTGGTTGAGATCGTTGTTGTGCAGCACCGCGACGATCAGCCGCGGATCGGACCACTCCCGCCAGTAGCGCTTGACGGTGATGAGCTCGGCCAGGCCGTTCATCTGCATCGCGCCGTCACCGGCGAACACGATCACCGGACGGTCCGGACAGCCGAACTTGGCGCCGATCCCGTACGGCACGCCCGGCCCCATGGTGGCCAGCGTGCCCGACAGCGAGCCGCGTATCTCGCCGCGGAAGCGCAGGTTACGGGCGTACCAGTTGGCGGCCGAACCGGAGTCGGCGGTGACGATCGCGTCGTCGGGCAACCGCGCGGACAGCTCGTGGAACAGGCGCATCGGGTTGATCGGCTTGGCCTCGACCATCGCCTCCATCCGCACGGTCTCCCACCACCGCTCCACATCGGACTCGATGCGCTCGCGCCAGGAGCGGTCCTCCTTGGGCACCAGCAGCGGGATGAGGGCCCGCAGGGTGATCGCGGCGTCTCCGACCAGGTTCACCTCGTAGGGGTAGCGCATGCCGATCTGCTTGGGATCGATGTCGATCTGCACGGCCCGCGCCTGGTCGAGGCCCGGCATGAACTGGGTGTAGGGAAAGCTGGAGCCGACGGTGAGCAACGTGTCGCAGCGGTTCATCATCTCGTAGCTCGGCCGGGTGCCCAGCAACCCGATCGAGCCGGTCACGTACGGCAGTTCGTCCGACAGCACGTCCTTGCCCAGCAGCGCCTTGGCCACGCCCGCCCCCAGCAGTTCGGCGACCCGCTGCAGTTCCTCACGTGCCCTTCTGGCGCCCGAACCGGCCAGGATCGCGACCCTCTCACCGGCGTTCAGCAGGTCCGCGGCGTAGCGGAGCGCGGTGCCGTCGGGAGAGATCGCCGGCCAGTCGACGCCCAGGCTGGAGGGCACCATCTTGAACGCGTGGCCCGGCGCGGAGTACTCCAGCTCCTGCACGTCGGCGGGCAGGATGACCGCGGTCGGCGCCCGCTCGGCCAGCGCCACCCGGATCGCCCGGTCCAGCACATTCGGCAGTTGCTCGGGCACGGTGACCATCTGCACGTAGTCGCCCGCCACGTCCTTGTACAGCGACAGCAGGTCGACCTCCTGCTGGTAGGAGCCGCCCATCGCGCTGCGGTTGGTCTGGCCGACGATCGCCACCACCGGGACGTGGTCGAGCTTGGCGTCGTAGAGCCCGTTGAGCAGGTGGACGGCGCCCGGTCCCGAGGTCGCCGCGCAGACGCCGAGGCGTCCGGCGAACTTGGCGTAACCGACCGCCTCGAACGCGCTCATCTCCTCGTGCCGCGCCTGGACGAACCTCGGCCGGTCACCGGCCCGCCCCCAGGCGGCGAGCAGGCCGTTGATGCCGTCGCCCGGATAGCCGAAGACCCTCTCGACCCCCCACTCACGCAGACGTTCCAGCAGATAGTCGGCAACGGTCATCGACGCCATCGGTCGTCCCCCCAAAGATCAGGCGACAGCCCTCCCCCAGGACGTCCCCCTTGACCTCGCTTACCCGCCGACCAGCCGTTCTACCGTTGCGTTTGACGAACCGGGGGCAAATAGAAGTGATGACAGTGTTCAAAGGCGGCATCCACTCGCTGCGCGAATACGCACTGATCGCCGACGGCGAGCGCGCCGCGCTCGTCGATCCGGACGGGGGCTACGCGTGGATGTGCTTCCCCTCGTGGGACTCACCGGCCGTCTTCAGCGCGCTGGTCGGCGGCGCGGGAGGCTACTGGGTCCGGCCCGAGGACGAGTGGCGGGTGTGGGGAGGGTACTACGAGAGGCGCAGCCTGATCTGGCGGAGCCGCTGGGTGACCGGCGACGGGGTGGTGGAGTGCCGGGAGGCGCTGAGCCGTCCGGCCGACGGCGACCGGGCGATTCTGCTCCGCAGAATCGAGGTGATCAGCGGTCTCGCACGGATCCGTGTCGCTCTGGACATCAGAGCCGGTTTCGGCCGCCATACGATGACCGCGCTGCGCCGTTCGGGACAGCTGTGGACCGGACGCAGCGGCGAGGTCCGCATCCGCTGGGCGGGTGCCGCCCGCGCGGAACCGGTGGACGGGGGCCTGACCATGTGCCTGGACCTCGGAGCCGGCCAGGTACACGATCTCGTTCTCGAACTGTCGGCCGAAGATCGTACCGACCCGCTGGCCGCGGACGCCCTGTGGGCCGCGACCGAGAACGGCTGGCGGGCGAGCGTACCGGCCTGCGACGACACGATCGCGCCACGGGACGCCCAGCTCGCGTACGCGGTGCTGACCGGCCTGACCAGCCGTACCGGCGGGATGGTCGCGGCGGTGACGACGTCGCTGCCGGAGCGGAGCGGCGGGCACCGCAACTATGACTACCGGTATGCCTGGATTCGTGATCAATGCTATGCCGGCCAGGCGGTGGCGGCCCACGGCGGCCGGCTCGAACTGCTCGACGCCTCGGTGGCCTTCGTCGCCGAGCGGATCCTCGCCGCCCGCGAGCATCTGAGGCCCGCCTACACGGTGACCGGTCACCCGGTGCCGTCGGAGGCACCGGCGCCGCTGCCCGGTTATCCCGGGGGGAACATGATCATCGGCAACCGCGTCACCGGCCAGTTCCAGCTCGACGTCTTCGGCGAGGCGTTGCTGCTGTTCGCCGCCGCCCAGCGGGCGGATCGGCTGCCTCCCGAGGCCGTCCGCGCGGCGCGCGTCGCCGTGGCGGCGATCGCCAAGCACTGGCAGGAACCGGAGGCCGGCATCTGGGAGATCGACGACCGGCGGTGGACGCACTCCCGGCTGATCTGCGTGGCCGGCCTGCGGGCCTTTTCCGCCCTCGTCGCGAACACCGCCGAGACGGCCGGATGGCTCTCCCTCGCCGAGACGATCCTGGCCGCCACGACCAGGTCCAGCCTGAACGCCGAGGGCCGCTGGCGGCGCTCCCCCGGCGACGACCGCGTCGACGCGTCCCTCCTCCTTCCGCCGTTGCGCGGCGCGCTGCCCGGCGACGATCCGCGCACCGTCGCGACGCTGGCGGCGGTTCGCGACACGCTCGTCCAGGAGGGGTTCGTCTACCGCTACCGGATCGACGAAGGCCCCCTCGGTGAGGCCGAGGGGGCGTTCACCCTCTGCGGTTTCCTGCTCGCCCTGGCCGAGCACCAGCAGGGAAACGCCGCCCGGGCACTCGGCTGCTTCGAACGGATCCGGTCCGGCTGCGGCACCACCGGCCTGTTCACCGAGGAGTACGACGTGACCCAGCGCCAGCTCCGCGCCAACCTGCCGCAGGCTTTCGTCCACGCCATGCTGCTGGAAAGCGCGACCCGGCTGGCCCGCTGACGCTCAGCGGCGCATCCGGCACAGCAGGCGCAGACCGGCCAGCCCCAGCAGGGCTCCCGCCGCCAGCACCGCGCGATGCTCCGCAGCCCACAGCTGGTAGCTGCGCGGATGGGAGCGCTCGTCGAAGACCCCGTGCGCGCCGTAGTCCCGGCCGTCCTCACCGTCGGCGGGCCGCCACAGGTTGGCGGGCTGGTCGGGGTCACGACGCTGATCCGTCTGCTGGGACTCGAAACCCGTCCTCGCCAGGTAGTGGTCCAACAGCCCGGGAACGACCTTGTTGGCCAGCAGGGTGGCGACGGTGCTGCCACCGACCCAGTACTCCCGGCGCTTCGGATGATCGGCGGCGTACAGCAGCGCCCGGGCCGCGACCTCCGGCTGGTAGATGGGCGGGACCGGCTGCGCCTGTTTCGGCAGGCGGGACAGAACCCAGCCGAACTGCGGCGTGTTCACCGCGGGCATGTGCACGATCGTGACCCGCACCCCGCTGCCGTGGTGCAACAGCTCAGTGCGCAGCGATTCATGGAACCCCTGGATGGCATGTTTCGCCCCGCAATAGGCTGACTGCAGAGGAATGCCACGTTTGGCCAGCGCCGATCCGGTCTGCACGATCACGCCGCGGTCACGCGGCAGCATCAGATCCAGCGCCACCCTCGTGCCGTGGACGAATCCCAGGTAGGTCACCTCCGTGACCCGTTTGAACTCCTCCGGCTCGATGTCGACGAACTCGGCGAACACCGAGCTGAACGCCACGTTCACCCATACGTCGATCGGGCCGAGCTCCCTTTCGGCACGCCGCCCCGCCTCCCGGACCGCGTCGTAGTCGGCCATGTCCGTCGGGAGCGCGAGCGCCTGGCCGCCGGCCGCCGTCACATCCTCGGCCGCCCCTCGCAGCCCGACCTCCCCCCGTGCCAGCAGGGCCACTTTCGCCCCCTGGGCACCGAAGGCCCGCGCGGTCGCACGGCCGATCCCCCCGCTGGCTCCTGTGACCACCACCACCCGTCCGGCCATCGCCAGAACCTCCCACCGACGTTTGAACACAGGACCCACGGCCACACATCCCGCCCGCGCGCTGCCGCGACGGACCCGAACGCGCGCCCCGGCCTCACCGGGCGTGTCGGGGGTGAGCTCAGCGACGCCGGGACCGGTACCGAGAACGGGCCGAGTCGTTCCCCCGGCTGGGCTTCCACCGTTCTCCCGTGATCAGTACGAAGCCCGCGGCGACGGCGGTCAACACGAGGCCCACGAGAAACAAGAGCCACGATTGCGCGATTCCGGCCCCGAGTGCGAAAACCAGGAAAACGATGAACCCGAAACAGGAAACGATCAACTGGATGTTCAGCGGTCGCCCCATACCCGTCCCCTACCCCTGGGGAAGATTCCAACCGCCCCACCAGGTAAGCATGCCGAACACAGCCGGTGCCTTGACCCGATTCCGACTCTTCACCTGAATCTCCCGAGGATGCCCTGGCCTTCGGGCCGGGGAGGAATCGGGAGCGGGAGGGCCGCCCAGGCCCGAGTGTGCCCTGACCGGTCGGTCATGTCGATCGGCTTCTTTCTGAGTTGTGTAGCGGAAACACGGAACGGAAGAACGACTGAATGTCATGCTCATTGCGTGCTGGTGACGGAGATGCTGAAGCTCGCCCCGAGCGCTGAGCAGCGCGAGGCGCTGGCGGCGACGATGCGGGCATGCAACGCCGCCGCCAAC